>NZ_JAAXKZ010000240.1 GCF_012911875.1 Pseudonocardia bannensis
GCCCGCCGCCGTTCCGCCCGCCGCCCGCCGGCCGGCCACCCCGGCCGCCGACGCACCGCTCGCCCCGGTGGTTCCGATGCCGCGGCGCAACCTGAACCCGGCGCCGCCGGTGGCGCCCCCCGCGCTACCGGCGTCGCCCGCGGACGGCCTGCAGCCCGCGCTCGCCACGCTGGGTGGTCTCACGTTGCCGTCGCAGACCCACCGGGATCGCAGCGACGAGGCGTTCGAGCAGGTCACAGACCTGCAAGCCGCTGTCGAGGCAGTCGAGGACGCCCGCGTCGGGCCCGCCCCGGCCAGGTCGGTTCCCGAGACGCCCGGGCCGGTCGTCCCGGCCCCGCGCCCGGTCCGGCCCCTTCCTGCCGAGCCGGCGCCCGAGGGGCCGGCGGGCGTGCCGGCGTCCTTCCTCGGTACGGCTCCGGTCGAGGCCGTCCGACTCGGATCGGTACGGATCACTCCGGTGCCGTCGACGCCGGTCCCGATCGACCCGGGGTCGGCGCACCGGGTGTGGCCCAGGCTGGTGTCGGCGACATCGGCGCGTTCCGCAGCGACCGGCGCACCCGGTTCCGGACGGGCCGCGCTGTCACCGCTGCCGCGGCGGCCACGGAACACTCGGCTGCCGCCACCCCCGCCGGCTCCGCGGGTGTCGGCGGAGAACGACCGGCGCGACGGCGGGACGTCCTCGGCGCTGCAACAGACCTGGGCCCGGGACCTGGGCACGATGCGGCGGCTCGTCGCCGGACTCCGGCGCATGGTGTGAGATTGCCGACCGGACGTTTTCTTTCCTGGGCGTATCGGATTGCCTTCCCGGATCGTTGCGCTAGGCTTCGGCATCCGTTCCCCGGAATTCCCTGAACACCGACCCGTGGTCGGGTTTCGAACTGCTGCTGGAGGCGTGCGTGAGCAACATCGATCATTCTTTGGACATGGCTGCGAACATCAAGGGTGCGTTCGCCGTGGCCCTCGTCGACTTCGACAGCGGCATGATCCTCGGATCGCGCGGCGGAAGCGCCGAGTTCGACCTCGACGTGGCCGCCCCGGGTAACAGCGAGGTCATCCGGGCCAAGCTCGAGGTGGTGCAGAAGCTGGGCCTGCGGGAGAACATCGAGGACATCCTGATCACCCTCGACACCCAGTACCACCTGCTGCGCCTGATCCGCGGCCTGCAGGACGAGAAGCTGTTCCTCTACGTGGCCCTCAACCGGGCGCAGGCCAACCTGGCGATGGCGCGCCGTGACCTGCGCGTCATCGAGCAGGAGTTCTACATGAGCCACCCGTCGGCCGTCGCCGGACGCCCCGGTCCCGGCATGCAGGCCGGCGTCGAAGGCCAGTTCTTCCCCGCCAACGGCCAGCGCTGAGGTCGCACGGGCATCGATCGGAGCACGGTGAGCGCGCTGGCCGACGAGCCGCGAGACCCCGGCATCCTGCAGTCCGCCCTGGGGGGCGTGCTGCGTGATGCCGGGGTCCTCGCGGCGGCGCTGGTCGACATCGACAGCGGGATGGCCCTGGAGACCTACGCCTCCGGGCACTGGCGGGTCGATCCGGAGGTCGTCGCCGCCGGGCAGGCCGACATCGTGCGGGCGACGGTCGACACCATGCGGTCGTCACTGCCGGTCGGCCCGCCGACCGAAGTGGTGGTCAACCATCGCGACCACCTGTACCACGTGCTGCAGACGGTCCCGGATCCCTGCGGTGACCGGCTGGCGCTCGCCCTGGTGGTCAGCGGGCCGGCCCGCAGCCTGCGCCGGGTCCGGCGCAGGCTGCGGCGGGTCGATCCGGCAGCACTGGTCCCCCCGCGTCCCGTGGCGGTGCAGCGACGCGAGGGCCCCCTGATCCCCGATCGGTCGGCCGCGCCCGCGCGGGCGACCGCAGCCGCCCCGCCCACGGGCCCGCGCGACGGTGCGCTCGTCACGGCGTCCCTCGGGGGAGGCCCCGGCGCCGGGTGGCCGGCCGGGCCGACCCGGTGGGTCGGCGACCCGGCCCTCGTGGTGTCACCGACGGGACCGACCGCGGCCGGGGCCCCGCCGGCGCAGCGGATCGGCACGTCCGTTTCCGGGCAGCCCGCGAGCCTGCCGGCCGTCGGCCCGCAGGGCAGGTCAGCCGCTGACGGGCACCTGCTGCGCCGGCCCGCTCACCCGGCCCAGGACGCCGGCGCGGTGTCCGAGGGCATCGGCCCCGTGTCCGCACCACAGGCCGGGGCGCCCGCACCGCCCACCGCTGCGCCTCGCACGACCACGACCGCGCCGGACTCGACCGGTCCCGCGCACCGGGTCGTCGGGACCGCGCCCCAACCCGCCGTGGGCACATCCCCTGGCGACTCCGCGGGTGCGCCACGCTCCGGCGTGCCGGCACCCCACGTGGGCCCCACCGCACCCCGGATCGGCGAGTTCACGGCACACGCCGCGGCGCCCGCGTCCGCCGCGTCCGTCCAGCGGCCCGCCGGC
>NZ_JAAXKZ010000241.1 GCF_012911875.1 Pseudonocardia bannensis
CGCGGCCGGGGCGGGCAGGAGGTCGTCGAGGTCGTCGAGGCGACTGGGGTCGAAGGCGGGGCGGCGGCTCATGCCCGGGCCCCGGCTTCGGCGGTGGCGATGCGGGTCAGCAGTTCGCGGGCGAGCGCCTGGTAGTCGCTGGCCAGTGCGGAGGGGTCGCGGGACCACAGCCGCGGCTCCCCGTTGTCGGTGGATTCGGGCTTGCGGTCGGCGCGGTGCTTGCCGCCGCGCAGCCGGGCCAGCCGGGACTTGTTCTGCGCGGCGCTGGCCGCGACGAGCTCGGCCGGGGTCAGGTGCGCGGCCCGCAGGTCCAGCGCGGCGGCCCGGTCGCTGCGGATCATGGTGGGGAAGCTGGTGGCACCGGAGCCGGCCAGGACGTCGTCGATGTCGGACAGCACCTGGGCGTTGCGGGCGGTGGCCCGCGGGTTGGCGTCGAACAGCACCACCCCGAGCAGCTCCACCGGGGCGCCTTCCTGGCGGGCCCGCAGGTAGCGCAGCGCGAGCAGTTCCATGCCGCTGAGCGAGGCGTCGTCGTCCTTGGTGGGCACCACCAGGTACCGGGTGGTGCGCAGCAGCGCGTCGAGCAGCGGGGCGTCCCCCGGCCCGGAGTCGATCAGCACGACGGTGTAGTTGCCGCGGGCGCAGACCTCGGCCAGCGCGGTGCGCAGGTTGGCCACCACATCGAGGCCGGTCTGCGCCGCGGTGGTGGTCAGCGCGCCGACCTGGGCGAGCAGCGGGCCGCCGGCGACCAGGTCGAGGCCGGGGCGCACGTCGGTCTGCACCTGCAGCGGTTCGCCGTACTGCAGCGACAGCATCAGGCTGCGGCCGCGGTCGCCCTCGACGCCGAGGTCGCTGGCGGTGGCGTTGCCCTGCGGGTCGGCATCGACCACCAGCACCCGGCGGTCCGGGCGGGCGATCAGCCCGGCCAGCGCGGTGACGATCGAGGTCTTGCCCACCCCGCCCTTCTGGTTGGCCACCAGCACCACCCGCTGCAGCGCCGTCGGCTGCGTCAGCGTCTCGGGATTCATCGCCCCCACCTTCTGCGCGCCGGGCGGTCGCGCCGTCTGCCGTTCCTGCTGGTGTGTCCGCGGTGCCCACCGCCGCGGGCCCGGCGGTGGCCGTGGCCGCGGTCTCCGCGGGTGCCGCGGCTGTGGCACCCGCGGTGGCGGTCGCGGTGACCACAGCCGCAACGCAGCGTAGCGACGCGGCTGCGGCCGCCGACGGCGACACGCCTGTGGTCACGCGTGTCACATCTGCCGCGGCCGCGCCGTCGGCCGCTGCTGTGTCGTCCCCTGCGATCACGTCGGGGGCCGCGTCGTTGGCCGCTGCTGTGCTCTCCGCTGTGATCACCTCGAAGGGAACGTCGCTGTCCACTGCTGCGCTCTCCCCTGTGGTCACATCGGTGGAGCCGTCGGTGTCGGTTGCGGAGGCCATGGCTGTGGCGAGGTCGGTGACAGCAGCTGTGGGCGCCGCGGTGGACACGTCGGCGGTCACGGCGGTGGTATCGGACGGTGAAGCATCGGTGGCATCAGCTGTGACCATCGCACATGCCACCGCTTCGGTCACCGCTGTGGGCTCGTCGCGCTGCGCGGATAGGGCCACATCGCGGGCACCACGTTTGACATCCGCTGTGACCACTGCCGAGGGCAAAGACGGTGATGATGCTGGTGATGGCGCTGCTGCCACCGAGGAGTGAACATCAGATGCCACCGAGGTGGACACTGCTGCGGACGCAGCTAAGACCGGACGTGTGGCAGCAGCAGAGTCCACAGACGGCGACACGGCTGTTGGCACAGCGGTGACCACCGCCCTGTGGACATACGGGGCCGCCGCAGTGGACGCATGCGATGCGACGTCGATGCCATCAGCGGAAGCCTCGTAGGAAAACACCGCTGATCACACCCCAGGTGCCACCGACGCGGACGCCGCGGAGAGTGGTGACGATATCGGCGCTGATGACACCGTTGCGACCACTGCATCGGTCGCCGACGTCGACACCGCGGAGTAGCCAGCAGGCGTTACATATGCGGGCACATATGTGGGTTTATCAGAGGCCGAGGCGGGTGGTGGGGTTGTCGGTCCACACCGACCCTTCCTCGAAGGTAGCCGCGCATCGCGGCCGCCGATCGCGACCGGCCGGGCCGCAGGATGGCCAGCTCGCTGGCCCCGTTCGCGTAGCCGGCGGGGGCGAATCCGCGGGGCAGCGAAGGCCGGCCCCGTGCCCGGGCCGCCCGGCGGCGGCTGCCCGCCGGGCGATGATCTGTGCGAGGGCCCGGTCGGAGAGCCGCCTCTGGCCGAGCCGGTCGTGCCGAGCCACCGCCACGAACGCGGCTCCGGCGGACCGCGGCGCGGATCCGGCGGGTTCCGCGGAACCGCCGGCGGGGCCGGTGGGGCCGGTGG
>NZ_JAAXKZ010000242.1 GCF_012911875.1 Pseudonocardia bannensis
CCGTCGCCCGGTGGACCCCCCACCCCCCGCAGCGGCCTGGGCGAACTGATGCACGCCGATCTGAGCCGCTCCCCGCGAGGCGGCCCGTGGCGGATCACCGTGGGCCGGCCCTACCCGGGCTCCTACGGCATCGCCCGCTCCTACGAGGAGGCCCGCGAGGCGCTGGGCATGGCGGTGCGCCTGCAGTTGGACATGCCGGTCGTGCGGGCCGAGGACCTGCTCATCTATCGCGTCCTGCTGCGCGACCAACCCGCCATCACCGATCTGGTCCACGCCGTCGCGAGCCCCCTGGCCCGAGCGCGCGGCGGCGCCGGCCCGCTGCTGAACACCCTCGACGCCTACTTCGCCACCGGCTGCGTGGTCACCGAGACTGCGCGCCGGCTGCACCTGTCCGTACGCGCGGTCACCTACCGGCTGGAGCGGATCGCCGAGCTCACCGGCTACGACCCGACCGACCCCGCACAGCGGTTCACCGTGCACGCCGCCGTACTCGGCGCCCGTCTGCTCGGCTGGCCCCAACGCGACCTCCCCGCACCCGACCCCACCTGACCTGCACGCGGCCGACCCTCCACAGCCCTAGTTGCCGAGGCCCGGCAGATTCGCGGGTGCATAGTTGGCGCGTCACCGCCCCTGCCCCGGAACGCGTTCCCCGGCATCGTGGGTGTTGTCCAGGAAGTGCCTGGACCGGGGGCATGCGGGTGTCCTCCTCAGTCCCCCCGCCGACACCCGCATGCCCGTCACCCGGCCTCACGCTGCCGCGAGTTGTCGGGTCGATCGGAAGCGAAGGGAGGAGAAGCGATGACGTCTGCCCGGAAGCGGGTGATCGTCGGCGTGACCGGAACGCTGACCAACCTGCAGGCGCTGCGGGTCGCCGCAGACTCCGCACGCGAGCGCGACGCCGTTCTCTACGCCGTCCACGTCTGGGAGACCGGCAACGACCTGGAGTCCATGCGCGCCACCGCGCACAAGCCGGGTGTCATCACGTGCCTGCAGCTCATGACGCAGGCTTTCGACGACGCGATGGGCGGGGCACCAGACGACATCGACCTGCGCACCGTGGTCGTCGAGGGCCACCCCGGATACCGGCTGCCACGGCTGGCCCACCTGGATACCGACCTGCTCGTCCTCGGGGCCGGGCGTCCCGGCCGCTGGACCATCCCGCCCACCGCGCGCCAGTGCCTGCGCCAGGCCCAATGCCCGGTCCTGGTCGTGCCCGCCCCCGAGATGGCTCGCACCGCGCCGATGCTGGCCCGGGGCAAACAGGGCGCCCGTCAGCTGCAGCGGGTCATCGTGGACTGGGCCGTCGCGGACAAGGGGGCCTGACATGGGCGTCGTCGCTGCGTTGCTGCGGCTGCGACTGCCCCGTGACGTGGCGCGCACTCACGCCGAAGCCCTCGTGCTGACCGCCATCGCCACCCACCTGCCGGACAGCAGCGAGCTCAACGTCATACCCGAACTCACCCAACGGCAAGGTGGATCACCAGTGCGTCTCTGGACCTACTCGTTGCTGCTGCGCGCCCCGGTCGGCGCCGACCAGCTCGTGCGCATCGCCGGCACGGCAGCCGATCGTGCGGTGCGTGCCGAGTACGGCGCCGCGGCGGGGGCGCACGCGATGCTGGCGCCCACCGCCGAGCAGCTCGCCACCTGCCGCCGCGCCGTGGCCGGAACCCCCGCCCAGTTCGGCTGGCGCTGATGTACCACCCGGCAAGCTCCCAGGCCCCGAGCGCCGCCAGGGCGGGCTCCCCAGCGTCGGCCGACACGAGGCCCGCAGGTAGCCGCGGCGGCACGCGACCGCGCGGGCGGCCGCGTCGCGCTCGCGGTGTGGAGACCCTGGACCAGACGCAGCTCGACCTGCTCAGGCGCAGCCGCGCCCGGGTCGAGAACTGCACCGACGAGCTGACCGCGCGCTTCTACCAGACACTGTTTGAGCACGCCCCCGGGCTGCGCACCTTGTTCCCGCTTGACCCGAACGGCCGTCGCGCGCCGCTGGCCGACACGCTGATCTGGCTGTTGCACCGCCTCGATCAGCGCCGCGAACTCACCGACCGACTCGCCGATCTCGGACGCGATCACCGCAAACACGGCCTTACCGCCGCACACTACGACGCCGCCGGGCGGGCCCTGCTCATCGCCCTCGAACACATCCACGGCCCCTCGTGGACCCCCTCGCTCGCTCATGCCTGGGCCAGCGCCTACACCGCAGCCACCCACGAGATGCTCGCCGCCGCCGCAGCCGACCGCGGACCGGCGCTGTGGTTGGGTCGCGTCGTCGAACACCAGCGACTCGCCGCCGACCTCGCCGGCATCGTGGTGCAGACCCTCGAGCCGCTGCCCCACCACCCCGGCCAGTACCTCAGCATCGAGATCCCCCAACGACCCGGCCTGTGGCGCTTTCAGTCC
>NZ_JAAXKZ010000243.1 GCF_012911875.1 Pseudonocardia bannensis
ACCCCGCCCCGCCCCGGTGGGCACCAGCCCGCGGGCGAAGTCCGAGGCCGCCCGGGCGACGGATCCGAGCGCGAGATGCGCCATAGACCGCGAGGTGTACGGGGCGCCGGCCACCGGATCCGGCCACAGATCACTCATGGCGTCAGCCTAGGAGAAACATGCTGCTTATTGTCAGCCTGCGGATGACACCTGTGGATAAGGGGCGGCCACCTGCGGGACAACGCCTGCAAGCCCGGGCGCCAGGGGATATGAGGCGGCATTTCCGCCCGCTTCCCAGCGGTCGAGGGCGGGTCGGGTAGAGCCGAATGATGGGGCGCTCGCGCCCCCAAAAGCCCAGTTCAAAGCCCGTTTCCGAGTTGACTCAAGGTCCGAATGGCTGTAAAATACGATCTGTTGAGAGGGAACGACAAGCCCGTCTCGACACCGCAACCGAAACCCCGAACAGGGAGCCACGAATGCAGGCCGTTCACATCGACCAGCTCGTCGACCTCGACGCCGACCGGGACCTGCGCGAGGACCGCGGCGACGTCGACGCACTCGCCGAGTCCATCGCCGAGCTAGGCCTGCTCGAACCGCTGACCGTCATCCCCCGTGCGGACGGTCGTTTCACCATCTACGCCGGACACCGCCGCCGCGACGCCGTGCGCCGCGCCGCCGAGCTGCTCGTCGCCGACCCCGACCACTACGACCTCAGCGCCGAGCAGGCAGCCGCCCGGGCCGAACAGTTGCAGCACGTCCCCTGCTGCGAGCGCCCCGACCTCGCCGGGCGCGACGTGCTCACCCAGATCGCCGAGAACGGCGAGCGCCTGAGTCTGACCGACGCCGAGCGCGCCCGCGGGCTGCAACTCGCGCTCGTCGACGGGCTCGACGCCCGCGCGATCTCGCGCGCCACCGGGATCAAGCTCGCCACCGTCCGCGCCGCGGAGAAGGTCGCCGCCCTGCCCGAGGTCGCGCAGAAGGCGCTGGCGACGGGCCAGCTCGGGCTCGACGAGGCGGCCAGCCTCGACGAGTTGGCCGACGACGCCAAGGCCGTCGAGCGCATCCTGCGCGGCAGTCACATCGGCTACGCCCTGGCCGAGGAGCGCCACAAGCGCGACCGCAAGGCCAAGGCCGCGCAGCTGCGCGAGCAGCTCACCGCCGACGGCTACGTCCTGGTCAGCAAGCCCAAGGACTTCCCCTGGTCCAGCCGGGAGGCCGAGTTGGGAGACCTCGCCGATGCCGAGGGCAACCCGCTGACCGTCGAGGAGTACGGCCTAGCCGACAAGCACGCCGTGTTCATCGACAGCGCCAGCTACGCCGAGCCCCGCCCGGTGCACATCTGCCGTGACCCCGAAGCCCACGGCCACACCCGGCTGCGCCACACCGGCTACGTCTCCCCCGAAGAGATCGCCCGCCGCGAAGCCGAGACGCCGCCCGACGCGAGCACGCGGAGAAGATGAGCGCCGCCCGCGACGTGCGTGCGAAGTTCCTGCGCAGCCTCATCGGTAGCCAGAAGGCCGCCACAAAGCACACCGACCTGCTGCTCACCATCGCCGCGCGCTGGCCCGATCTGATCGACGCCGGCCACCGCCACCCGCTCGCCGAGCAGCTCTGCCCCCAGCCCGAGCAGTGGACCCCCGCCCGCATCCAACAGTGCGCCGTCGCCACCGCCGTTCTGGGCATCGACGACCACGCCGAACGCCTGCGCGGCTGGCACGTCAAGCACGAGGCCGCCCTGTGGTGGTGGGACCAGCTCACCACCCTCGGCTACGACATCACCCCCGCCGAGGTCGAGCACCGCGCCGCCACCCAGGCCGCTTACACCGCCGAGCAGGCCGCACGCGTCGCCGAGCAGGCCGCACGGGCGGCCGCCGAGGCCGAGGACGAGGAGGACGAGGACCAGGAGGACGAGCCGGGCGCCGACGAGCAGGACTGCGAGGACTGCCACGCCGCCCCGACTCAGACCACTGTCGTCGGGTGCCAATGGACCGCCGACACCGACGAGACCGGCCAGGACGGCGAGCACGACGCCCCCGCGGCCTGATCAACCCGACCGGACGGCCGACCCCAATACCGGGGTCGGCCGTCCGGTCACATCAGCACCAGGTGACCCCATGGCCAGCCGGCCCGCAGGGCCGGCGCATCAACCGGGGCGCGGGCACACCGCCGCCCGGGAAGCTGGTGGGTCTCTCCTCGCGTCGGCGCGACGGAACATGCCCGGGGTTCTGC
>NZ_JAAXKZ010000244.1 GCF_012911875.1 Pseudonocardia bannensis
GGCTCCGGCCGCTCCGGCGCCGAAGGCCCCCACTCCCGCCCCGACAACAGTGGCCCCGGCCTCGAAGACGGTCGCCCCGGCCACCCCGACGACCACCCTCGTGCCCGCTCCCGGGGCTTCGACGACCCAACCGGCCACTACGCCGACCGGCTGAACGAACCACGACCGAGGGATGCGTCGTTGCTACTCCGAATGGTGCAAGAGCGACTCGACCGTATGTCGCCTTTATCTGGATTGAGGCGTTTACTATGCGGTAAGGAAGCGCACAGTGACGGGTGGACGCTGTAACGCCCCCGTCCGGGCCCCCGATGAGCGAGTGGCGAAGGGACGCTTGCGCCGTTCGGCTGTCCTCTGATCGGAGTAGTCGCGCCGACGCACCCTTCTTCGTGTTGCTCGACGTGAGGGTGGATCTTGTCGAACGGGGTGACGCCGGCTCGGGGTGTCGAAGACACCGCAGCGTTGAAGGCGCTGCGAGGCTTCAGCGAACTCGCCGGGCCGATCACCGAACCACCGCAGGGTACGTATCGGGTGGCCTACCGCAGCCTGCTGGCGAAGGGTCGCCGAGCGTCCATGACGCGCTCGATCCTGATCATCCTGGCGAACGTGGCCTTCGAGGTCGCCTTCGTGCTCTGGCTGCTCTCGCCCGCCCATCACCCGGAGGTCGAGGGCGGTGGCTGGACCCTGGCCGCCAACATCTTCGTGATCGCCTCGATCGCGTTGGTCGAGGGCCTGCGGATGATCAACGTGATCTCGCTGTCGCTGGCCTCGCTGCTGGCCCGTGATCCGGTTCCGGTGCGGCCCGATCCGACCCTGCGGGTCGCCTTCCTCACCACGATCGTGCCCGGCAAGGAACCGCTGGAGATGGTGCGGACCACCCTGAGGGCGGCCCGGCGGATCCGCCACGACGGCGTCTTCCACGTGTGGTTGCTCGACGAGGGCGATGACCCCGAGGTCCGGGAGATGTGCCGCAAGGAGGGAGTCCGGCACTTCAGCCGCAAGGGCGTGGCCGAGTACAACCAGCCCAGCGGCCATTTCAAGGCCAAGACCAAGCACGGCAACTACAACGCCTGGGTCGACCGTCACGGCTACCGCTACGACGTGTTCCTGTCGGTGGACCCGGACCACGTACCGCTGCCGAACTACGCGGAGCGGATGCTCGGCTACTTCCGCGATCCCGACGTCGCCTACGTGGTGGGCCCGCAGTGCTACGCGAACGTCGACAACACGGTCACCAAGGGCGCGGAGTCGCAGCAGTTCCCGTTCCACAGCGTCATCCAGCGGGCGGCCAACGCCTACGGCGCCGCGATGCTCGTCGGCACGAACAACGCCGTCCGCATCGACGCCCTGATGTGCATCGGTGGCCTCATCGACTCGATCACCGAGGACATGGCGACCGGGCTGGCGCTGCACTCCCGCCGCAACCCGGCGACCGGCTCGAAGTGGCGCTCGGTCTACACCCCGGACGTGGTGGCGGTCGGCGAGGGGCCGACGTCCTGGAGTGACTACTTCAGCCAGCAACTGCGGTGGTCGCGCGGCACGTTCGAGATCCTCGCCGGGACGTTCTGGGGCAGGTTGCACCGGCTCCCACCGGGGCGGCTGCTGCACTACCTGCTGATCGCGACCTTCTACCCGTCGATGGCAGTGGGCTGGATCCTCGGTTCGTTCAACGCCGTGCTCTACCTGGCCTTCGGGGTGTCCGGCATCGTGGTGCCGCCGGAGCTCTGGCTGGCGCTGTACGTCGACGCGACCCTCTTCCAGACCTGGGTCTACGTCCGCAACCGCCGCTACAACGTCAGTCCGTACGAGCAGGCGGGATCGCCGGGGCTGCGCGGCATGGCGATGTCGGTGCTGTGTGCGCCGATCTACGCGAGCTCGCTCATCGCCACCGTGCTGCGCAGGCCGGCGAAGTTCGTCGTGACCCCGAAGAGCGACGCGGCGACCCAGGACCGGCTCGTCACCTTCCGGCGGCATCTGCAGTGGTCGGTGTTGCTGGCGGCCGCGCTCATCGCCTCGGTGTTGCTCGGCTACGCGAACGTCGACGTGATGATGTGGCCCGCGCTGGCCCTGCTGATCAGCCTTGCTCCCGTGGGTCTGTGGCTGTTGGACCGCGGTGGCAGCGACACCCCCGCCGAACCCCGATCGCCCGCCACGACGCCGGCCGGGCTGGTCGAGGGCGTCTCCGGGCCCCCCTTCCCGAAC
>NZ_JAAXKZ010000245.1 GCF_012911875.1 Pseudonocardia bannensis
GGCCCCGACCGGCATCAGTCGTGCAACTCCCGCAGTTCGTCGAGGTCCGTGTCGCCGAACGTCGCCTGCATCCGCCCGGTGAGCACCTGCAGCACCAGCACCGCCAGCAACACGTCCAGGGACACCCCGAGCTCGACGACCAGCCCGACCCCGGCGGTGGTGAGGAACCCGACCGCGGTGATGCCGTTGTCCATCAGCAGGAAGCCGATCAGCTGCGACAGCGCGCGGCGGCGGGTGACCAGCACGAAGAACCCGATCAGCACCACCGCCATCCCGACCGGGATCGCCGCGGTGGCCGGCGAGGGCGCCAGGGCGACCAGGGGCTGCGACACCGCGAGTGCCAGCAGGGTCAGCCCGGCGGCGGCCAGCAGCGACGCGGCCACGTTGAGCAGCGGCCGGGTCTCCCGGCGCTCGGGCCCGGCGGCGGCCAGCGCCCGACGCAGCAAGTACGGCAACACGCCCGCGCGCAGCACCAGCACCCCGACCGCCACCGCCCCGAGCTCGACCGAGCCCTCCTGCACGGCCAGCACCGCGACCAGCCCGGCCAGCGCGATGCCCTGGACCGCGAACACCCGGATCACCACGGCCAGCTCGCGGCGCCACAACACCAGCACGGCGGTGAGCAGCACCGCGCCGACGGTCAGGTTCAGCAGCTGGACGAGTACGGCCTGGCTCACCGCGGTCTCCGAAGCGCGAGCGGTCTCACGGACACTCCTTCTGCGACAGGTTCAGGCGAGGAAGAACGACGCGGCCACGGCCAGCAGCGCCAGCAGGAACGACCCGGCCAGCAGCTCCGGCACCCGGAACAGGCGCAGCTTGGCCAGGAACACCTCACCCGCGGACAGGCCGGCGCCCAGCACCGTGACCTTGACCGCGAAGACGACCACCCCGAGCAGCAACGCCGGCCCGCTCGCATCGGAGGCGACGCCCCACGGGACGAACAGGGTGGCCCACAGCCCGAGGAACACCGACAGCCGCATCGCCGAGGCCAGCTCCACCAGCGCCAGGTCCGGGCCGGCGTACTCGAGCACCATGGCCTCGTGCACCATCGTCAGCTCCAGGTGGGTGGACGGGTTGTCCACCGGGAGCCGGCCGGTCTCGGCGACCACCGCCAGCCCGAGCGCCACCGCGGCCAGCAGGCTGGCGGGGGTGATCACCCGGCCCGGGTCGTGCAGGGTCGCGATGACGATGTCGGCCAGGTTGGTGGACCCGACGGGGACCGACAGCGCGAAGATCGCCACCAGCAGGGTGGGCTCGACCAGGGCCAGGACCGTGACCTCCCGGCTGGCGCCCATCCCACCGAACGCGGTGCCGGTGTCCAGCCCGGCCAGTGCCAGCGCCACCGCGCCCAACGTCAGCAGCGCCACCACCACGAACAGGTCCGCGCCCGGGCTCGGCACCGAGGCGGTCGTCACGAACGGTGCGACGGCCACCACCGCCAGCGTCGTGGACACCATCAGCAGCGGCGCCACCCGGAACACCTCGCTGGTGCCCCGGGGGGTCAGGGGCTGCTTGCGCGCCAGCTTGCGCAGGTCCCGCCAGGGCTGCAGCACCCCCGCGCCGGCCCGGCCCTCCAACCGGGCCCGGACCTGCCGCATCACCCCGACCAGCAGCGGCGCCCCGGCCACCACCACCGCCATCTGCACCAGCGCGCTGATGACACCCGCGAGGCTCACCGGGTCACCACCAGCAGGACCAGCACCCCGCACAGGCTGTAGAAGCCATAGCCCAGGTAGCGGTGCACGCTGCCGGTCGCCAGCCGCGGCCCGACCCGCCCCCACCTCCGGACCGCGCCCAGGACCGGGCGGTAGAACCGGTACTCGACCCGGTCGGGTACCCGCAGCCGGTAATTGACCGCCTCGACCAGGTAGCGCGACTCCCGGTGGTGGGTGACATCGACGTCCTGCTCGGGGCGCACCACGTTGTCGAAGACCCGCTGCAGCGGCTCGGCGAAGGAGGTGGCGGTGTACTCCATGCGCGCCGACTGCGGCCCCGCCCCGCAGTCCCACAGCCGCGTCGCCACCCGGGCCCGGCGCCGGGCCGCGACCAGCCGCAGCACCCCGGCCACCGTCACCGTGCCGACCAGCACCGCCGCGGCCACCAGCAACGGTGACAGCGCCCCGGTGAAGCCCTGCAGCCGCACCGTCAGCATCCCCGCCGCCACCGGATCGGCCGCGCCGAGCAGCAGCCCTC
>NZ_JAAXKZ010000246.1 GCF_012911875.1 Pseudonocardia bannensis
CACCGCGCCGACCATGACCCCCACCCCGACCTCGGCCACCACACGGCCGAGTTCCGACGACTCGGTGACGTTCGTGCGCAACTACTACGGCCTGTTGCCCGGCAACGTCGACGCCGCGTTCGCCCTGCTCAGCCCGTCCGCGCAGGCGCAGTCGGGCGGCATCGAGGGGTACCGACGGTTCTACGGTGGGCTGAGCGCGGTCTCGGTGGAAGGGGCGCAAGCGGTCGGCGCCAACACCGTCCAGGCGACCATCGTGTTCCAGCGCCAGGACGGGACCACCTCGCGAGAGCGGTACCGGTTCGTGGTCGGGCAGAACAGCAACGGTTCGACGATCCTGCAGTCGTTCAGCCGGGCCTGAGCGCTCCGCTCAGGCCGTCTGCGAGTCGACCTCCAGCAGGTTGCCGCTCACCCAGCGAACCACCTCGCGGACGAAGGCGGCCCGGTTGGCTGTGCCCCGCACCTCGTGGCCCTCGTCGTCGAACAGCAGGAACCCTGGTGACGCGCCGCGTTCCCGCAGCGCCCCGACAACCTGCTCCGCCTCGCCGAGCGGCACGTTCGTGTCGTGCGCGCCGTGCACCACGAGCAGCGGCGCGGCGACCCGGTCGATGTGGTGGATCGGGGACAGCTCGCGCAGCAGCCTGCGGTCACGCTCCGGGTCGCCGTACTTGGTCGTCGCGGCGGCGGCGATCCACGGCTCGGTCTCGGCGTAGAACGTCTCGAAGTCGGCGATCCCGCAGACATCGACCCCGACCCGGAACAGCTCCGGGAACCAGGTCATCGCGGCCAGTGTGAGATAGCCGCCGTAGGACCGGCCGGCCACGCCGATCCGGGCCGGATCGGCCAGCCCCGACTCGGCCAGGAACGTCACGGCGGCCCGAACGTCGGTGATCGCGACGAAGCGCCGCTCGTGGTCGTCGGCCTGGGAGAAGCTGCGGCCGAAGCCGCCGGAACCGCGGACGTTCGGTGCGAACACCGCGACGCCCTCGGCGACCAGGGCCTGGAACAGCGGCTGGAACGTCGGCCGCTCCTGGGCCTCCGGCCCGCCGTGCAGCCAGATCAGTGTCGGGGTGGCGCCCAGCGCCGTGCGGGGACGGAACAGCCAGCCGCTGAGCGTCAGGCCGTCCTCGCCGGTGAACTCGTGCAGGGTCGGCCCGACGAGCGCGTCGAGGGCGTCCCAGAGGTGCTCCGGCGGCGTCGGGGGCAGGACCGTGACGGCCTCCAGGGAGGGCCGGCCGGGGTCGAGGCCGATCCGGGCGAGCTGCGGGGGCACCGTCGGGCCTTCGCTGGCCAGCAGCAGCGCATTCCCGTCGCGGGTGAACGCCGCCCCGGTGACGACGTCGCCGGGCGGCTCCGCCAGTGGCCCGACCATCCCGGAGCGCAGGTCGAGCAGTTCCAGCTCGCTGCGGCCGTCGACGTTCCAGACCAGCGCGGCACGGGCCCCCGCCGGGTCGAGGGCGACGAGGTCGAGATCGTCGTCCGCCCGAGCGGCCAGCTCGTAGGGCAGCGACGGCCGGCCGGCGCGCAGCGTGACGGCCAGCAGCGCGGCGCGCTCCCGACCGGCGTCGGTGTGCAGGAACAGCTGCGTGCCCGTGATGCCGAAGCGGGCGTCGGCCACGGTCGCCTCGCCGCCGGCCAGCAGGTCGGTGCGCAGGCCGGTACGCAGGTCGATCAGCTCCAGGGTGCGGGCGCCGCGGCGGCCCAGCCGGACGACGACGCGCCGGCCGTCCCCGCTGATCGCGCAGACCTTGGCCGCGGGGCCGCCGGCCAGCACCGTCGACGTGCCGTCGCGCAGGTCGACCAGGCAGGCCTGGCCGTCGCTGACGTCACCTCGCGGGTAGACGGTCACGCCGAGCTGCCGCCCCCCGGGCGACCACGACCCGAGGGTCACCGCCGCCGCGCCGGGGGCGATCTCGCGGCGCCGGGTGCCGTCCGGGGAGACCAGCAGGACCCGGGTCCGTTCGCCGCCACCGGGGGCGAGCTGACAGGCCAGCCAGCTGCCGTCGGGCGACCAGTTCAGTGAGCCTTTGCCAACCTGGCAGACGGGCAGGTCGGCGTACGTACGGCGTGGCCTGACCACGAAAAAATGAAGCTCCTGGTAGACGGGCGATTGCCTAGATCAACTCGCCTCACCAGGAGCTTCA
>NZ_JAAXKZ010000247.1 GCF_012911875.1 Pseudonocardia bannensis
TTTGCCCAGTCTCAGTAGCTGTTTGACAGTCCTGTCTCAGGACATGGTTGACACTCGGCCTAGGAAACATGGGTCGTGCGGGGTCGGTGGGCCTTGATGCTGCGGACCGGCTGGTTGGTGGTCCGGGAGACGACGCGCTGGTCGCCGTCGGGCAGCTCGATGGTCAGGGTGTGCTCGGCGACGTGGACGGTGACCACGTGGTGGCGGTGCAGCCGGCCGAGCGCGACGACCTGGCCGGTGACCATGATCGTGCCGCTGTTGGAGGTCCGGCGTTGGACGGTGACCGGTTCAAGGTTCGGGCGCGGTGGTGGCCCGGCGGGGCGGGTGCCGCGCAGCCGCAGAACCTTCTCCCAGGTCATGGTGTTGGGGCGGGTACGTAGCAGTTGACGGGTGTCGGGGTCGAAGAACGCGAGCATGGTGGGGTCGATCCGGATCGTGACGCGGCGTCCGGCGAGGATCTCCGCGGCCAGGACCAGGGCTTGGCCGAGGGAGACGCAGCCGTTGCGGCCGACGGTGCGGTCGACCTCGAGCGCGGCCCCGTCGGGTTCGACCGGCGGCAGCGGGGAGGGCCCGGCAGCGCGTCCTCCGGCGGCGGCGAGCGCGGCGAGGTCGGTGCTGGACAGGTGCGAGCGCAGGGTCTTGACCCGGGCGCCGGCGATGAGCAGGTGGATCAGGTCGTGGTCGGCCCAGAAGGTGACCACGACTCCGGCGCGGGCGGGGCCGAGCCAGAACTGTTTGCCCATCACCCCGAGGTTCCCGCTGGGCGGGACGACCCGGTCGAACTCCACCGGTCCGCCCGTCCACGGCGCCGAGACCGGCTCGGGCGCCTCGACAGCGGGCGGCTCGACCGCGGGCTCGGTGCCGGTCGCAGCCTGCGGCGGCGGTGCCGTCGGTGGGATGGGTGTGCTGGTCAGCGTGGGTGGTAGGCGCAGCGGCAGCAGGTCTTCCCCGGCGCGGGCCTCGGGGGTCTGGGAGGGGCCGAACCGGTCGGCGGGGTAGGCCATGGCGATGCCCTGGTGCGGGCGCGCGCAGTTGTACTCGGCGATCCAGGAGTCCACCGCGGCCTGCGCGGCGAGCAGCGAGGCGAAGGGCGGGTGGTCGTTGAGTAGTTCGCGGCGCAGGGTCTGGTGGAAGCGTTCGACCTTGCCGGTCGTGGTCGGTGAGGCGGGCTGGGTCAGCCGGTGGGTGATGGCGTTGTCGCGGCAGATCCGGTCGAACAGCACCTCTCCGCCGCCGCGGCCGAAGCGGGCGGTGAACTGTTTGCCGTTGTCGGTGAGGACCTCGGCGGGGATGCCGTAGCGGTGCAGGGCCTCGGCGAAGGCCAGACAGACCGCGCGGCCGGTCGCGCGGGCGACGACGGTGGCGATCACGGCGAAGCGGGAGTGGTCGTCGACTCCGGTGACGATCTTCGCCTCGACCGTGCGGCCGTGCTCGTCGAGCACGGGGATCCCGCCGACGATGTCGAGCTGCCACAACGCCATCGGTATCTGGCGTTCCCACCGCAGGTAGGACTCCCGTGGGCGGCGGCGGGGCCGGACATCGACCATGCCGTGGCGGCGCAGGACCCGATGCACCGTGGCCCGGGAGGGCACCGGCGTCACGCCCGCGCGGGCGAGCTCGTGGGCGATGCGGCGCGCGCCCCAGCGAGGGTGCTCGCGGCGCATCTCGCAGATCACCCGCTCCACCTTCGCCGCGGTCTGGCGGGGGCTGGTGTCGGGGCGCCGCGACTGGTCCACCAGCCCGGCCAGGCCGTCAGAGCGGTAGCGGCGCAGCCAGTTCTGCACGCTCTGCCGTGAGACTCCGAACTGCGCGGCCACGACACCGGCGGTCTCACCGGCCTGCACCGCGAGCACGGCGCGGTAGCGCTGCTCGACCACGGACATATCCACCAGGGCCAATCCCGGCCTCCTGCGCACCCGTCGTTGACGAGCACCCAAGCAGGCCGATCACGGCCGGGTGTCCAACATGTCCTGCAACCACACTGTCAAACATCTCCCGCGACTCGACA
>NZ_JAAXKZ010000248.1 GCF_012911875.1 Pseudonocardia bannensis
TCCCCACCACCCGGGGCAGGAACCAGCTCGACGCCGCCTCCGGCACGATGCCGCGGCGGGGCCGCACCGAGCCCGGTCAGGGCTGGGCCCCGGTCGACGTCGCCGCCCGGATGCCGGTCTATCAGGCCGCCACCTCGGAGGTGGGTGGGCTGTTCCCGCTGCTGGCCGCCAACGGCGTGCCCGCGCTCGGGGCCCGGATGGGCTACGACACGCTCTCGGGTGGGGCGTTCTACTGCCACCCCATCGAATGGCTGCTGCGCGGCCTGGCCACCAACCCGAACATGGTCCTGTTCGGCGAGCCCGGCCGCGGCAAGTCCTCCACGGTGGTGGCGTTCTGCCTGCGGATGATGCTGTTCGGGATCAAGACGCTGATCTCCGGCGACGTCAAGGGCGAGTACACCCCGCTGCTGCGCGCGCTGGGGATCACCCCGATCGCGCTGGGCCGGGGCAGCCCGGCCCGGCTCAACGCCCTCGACCTCGGCCCGCTCGCGACCCGCTGGGACACCTGGTCGGTGACCCGGCAGCGCGAGGAGCTCACCGGGGTCCTCGGGCGCTGGACCAAACTCCTCGCTGCGCTGGCCGAGACCCAGGGCTACCCGCCCACGGTCACCGACGAGGCGGTACTGGCCGCGGTGCTGCGCCGCCTGGTCGGCGCCGGGGACGGCTACACCGCGCTGCGCCCGGTGACGATCCCCGACGTCGCCCGCGAGCTCTCCGACCCCGACGACGAACTGTGGCGAGAGGCCCGCTTCGCCGGGCGCCGGGAATTCCTCGACCACACCCGCTCGATCACCGACGCGCTGTCCAACCTGGTCGTCGGCCCGCTGGCGGGGCTGTTCGACGCCCAGACCAACTTCGCCCTGGACTTCGACGCCCCGATCCAGTCGATGGACCTGTCGCTGCTGCGCTCCCGCGGCGACCAGGCCATCGCCGTCGCCCTGACCTGCCTGGGCTCGTGGTCATCGCTGATCACCGACCTACAGGACGACGGGGAGATCCGCATCGTGGTCCGCGACGAGGTGTGGCGCCAGATGCGCCTCGGGCTGCGCGCGGTCCACGCAGTGGACTCCGACCTGCGGCTGTCCCGCGCCGAACGCAAGATCCAGCTGCTGGTCATGCACAAGCCCTCGGACCTGCTCTCGGTCGGCGCGGCCGGCTCCCAGGAAGTCGCGATCGCCAAGGACCTGCTCGCCCTGTGCTCCACGCGGATCCTGCTCGGACAGTCCACCCGGGTCGCCGACGAGCTCGCCACCGACCTCGCCCTGTCGGAGAAGGAACAGGACGTCACCACCGGGTGGGCGATGGAACGCCGCGGCCGCGCCCTGTGGAAGATCGAGAACAACCCCGGCTACAAGGTCCAGACCGTGCTGTCCGCGACCGAGCAGCGGATCTTCGACACCAACGCCCAGCTGCGCGCGCCCTCCGGCGCCACCACCTGAGCCGGGGCCGGGGTGAACTCACGCACCGCCCTCCTCGCGGGCGCCGGCGGGGTCGTCGCGGTGCTGGCGACCGCGCTGCTCGGGCTCGCGCTGCTGGTCGCGACGTTCACCGGCCCGGTCGCCGGTGGCTGCGACGGCGACGGCGGCACCGGCGGCGGCGCCCAGCGGATCGGGCCGCGGACGTGGTCGGCCGAGCAGACCGCGAACGCCCAGACCATCACCCAGATCGCCGTGCAGCGCGGGCTGCCCCGGCGCGCCGCTGTGATCGCCGTGTCCACCGCGATCGTCGAGTCCGACCTGGTCAACGTCAACTACGGCGACCGGGACTCCCTCGGGCTGTTCCAGCAGCGCCCCTCCCAGGGCTGGGGGTCCCCCGAGCAGATCATCAACCCCGCCTACGCCACCGACACCTTCTACGACAAGCTCCTCGCCCTCCCCGACTGGCAGCAGCTCCCGCCCGGCGCGGCCGCCCAAGCCGTGCAGCGCTCAGCGCTCCCCGACCGCTACGCCCCCCAGGAAGCCGCGGCCGCCAAGATCGTGGG
>NZ_JAAXKZ010000249.1 GCF_012911875.1 Pseudonocardia bannensis
CGCGCACGCACCACGTCGACGGCCAGGTTGTGCGTGATGCTCGTGAGCCACGCGGCCACCGAGCCCCGGCACGGGTCGTAGACCTGGGCGTGCCGCCAGGCGCGCTCGAAGGCCAGCTGGGACACGTCCTCGGCGAGCCGCGGCTCACCCAGAACGCTCAGAGCCACCCCGAACACCCGGCGCTGGAAGCGGCGGACGAAGGCGACGGACAGCTCGGCATCGCCGGTCGCGAGGCCGGCGAGCAGCAGGTCGTCGTCGAACGGCTCGACCGGCCGGCGGTGGATCCGCATGCCGCTCCTCTGGGAGGCAGGGCGGCGGGATGACGGGGCCGGATCCCGTCGCCCGAGTCCGATGACCGTCGCACTACGACGCGCAATCCGCAATCCCCGGCATGTCGTCGCACCCGGCCGGCTTCCGGTGCGTGGGATGCTGTGCTCACCGCGCCCAGACCTGCGCGGGCGGGATCACGATGTCGACGGCCAACGGTGCCGCGGAGGAAGGGGCGATGTCCGCAGTCGCCGAGCAAGGGGCGGCCGGGGCCCGCAGGGCCGGTCGGCGCCCCGTCACGTCGCGTTCCGAGATCGAGCACATCGCACTCGACCTCTTCACCCGCCGGGGTTTCGACACCACCACGGTGGACGACATCGCCCAGGCTGCCGGCATCGGACGGCGGACCTTCTTCCGTTACTACGCTTCGAAGAACGACGTGCCGTGGGGCGCGTTCGACGAGCAGCTGCACCGGATGCGGGCGAACTTCGCCGCGCTGCCCCCGGAGATCCCCGTGATGGCCGGGATCCGGGCCGCGGTGCTGGACTTCAACGAGGTCGATCCGGACGAGCAGCCCTGGCACCGGCGCAGGCTGCGGCTGATCCTCGGGACGCCTGCCCTGCAGGCCCACTCGACCCTGCGCTATGCCGCGTGGCGCCAGGTCGTGGCCGACTACGCGGCCGCGCGGCTCGGCGTCCCGAGCGATGCGCTGGTCCCGCAGACGATCGGCCACGCCTGCCTCGGTGTCGCCCTTGCGGCCTACGAGCGCTGGCTCACCGAGGAGGGCTCGGAACTGCGGGATCTGCTGGGCGAGGTGTTCCGTGCACTGGAGCACGGACTCGTCGCCGCCGGCGCGGAATGGGCGGAGGGTGACGGAGTTTCGTGACCCTCGGTGATGTCCGGTCTCGCTGGGCGGCGAACGGGGTGGCCGACGAAAATCGCCGGTCGCCCCGTTCGTAATCCTGGAAACGCATTCACGCCCTGTCTGCCCGGTGTATTCGGGAGGGCTGCGCGATGAATTCTCGGAGTTGATTCAGCCGGCCGGTGGCGCACTCGGGGCCGGGGGAAGCTCAGCGGGTGCGGCCGGCGCCGGCGGCACAGCTCCCGAAGCCGGCGGCAACTCGCCCGGCAGGGCCGGCGGCTCGGCCGGCAGGGCCGGCAGCTCACCGGGCGCAGCGGGCAGCGATCCGGGGGCCGGGGGCAGTCCGCCGGGCAGGGCCGGCAGATTGCCCGGGGCGGTGGGCAGGTCGGCAGGCATGGTGGGCAGCTCGCCCGGGAGCGCCGGCAGTTCGCCCGGGAGCGCGGGCAGGTCGGCAGGCACACCGGGCACCTCACCGGGGACGGCGGGCAGCTCTCCGGGCGCGCTGGGCAGGTCGGCCGGGAGCGGCGGCAGGCCGGCCGGGACGCCCGGCAGCGCGGGCGCCGCGGGAAGCGCCGGGACCTCGGGCGGGGCCGGGAGCGAGGGCGCCGGGACCGGCGGTTCCACCTGGTCGGCCCCCACCGTCTCGTTGCTGGTCAGGGGCAACGCGGGCGTGGCGACGGGGACGGCCGGGACCGCGGCGACCGCGGCCGGAACCGGGACGAGCCCGCCGAGCAGGCTCGGGAGCAGGCCCTGCAC
>NZ_JAAXKZ010000024.1 GCF_012911875.1 Pseudonocardia bannensis
GTGCCGGAGGGACTGGTCGAGCGCGAGGCGGAGCCGGCGCGGATCGACGCGCTGGTGGCCTCGGCACGCGACGGGGCACGCGACGGCGGCGGCCTGCTGTTGATCGAGGGCGCGCCCGGGATCGGGAAGACCCGCCTGGTCGCCGCCGCACGCGCCCGGGCCCGGGCGGCGGGTTTGGCCGTCCTGTCCGCTCGCGGCGGGGAGCTCGAACGTGACGCCTTCTGCGATGCCTGCTACGAGGTCACCGGCGGCAACCCGTTCCTGCTGCGGGAGCTCCTGGTGGCGGTGCGGTGCGAGGGCATCGGCACCGGCGGCACCGGCGTCGCCGGGGCCACCGCGGTCGGTCCGTGGGACCAGGGGGAGCTGGCCGCGGCGGTGGGTGCGGCGGGTGGACCGGGCTGCCCGGGCACGGCGGTCCGGTCGATCCCGCGAGCAGTGGGCGCGGCTGCGGCGGCTGACCGACCGGCCGTTCGCCGTGAACCACCAGATGCGACCGTTCGGCGAGGAGGCGTTCGCCGCCACGCTGGACGCCCGGGTGCCGATCGTGTCGTTCCACATGGGGGTGCCCGCCGCTCTCATCGCACGCGTCCCCGACAGCGGTGCCCTCGCCGTCCAGCAGGTGATGGACCGGCGGCGGGCGGAGGCGGCGGGCCGGGCCGGCGCCGACGTGACCATCGCCGTGGCCGCGCCGATCGGCGCATCCTGAGCTCAGGGTGCCGTCCGCCGGTCCTCTCCGGCCCGGCCGCCGTCCTCGTCCTCCGACATCCGCTCGGCCAGCTCGTCGATCACCAGGTCGTCGCGGCGCAGCGTCCCCGTGCGGTACGCCGAACGCCCGATGATCTGCGAGATCACCGGGGCGGTGATCACCTGGAACCCGATCACCAGCACCAGCGTCACGGCGCTCTCGAACTCCAGGCGTACCGCGGTGCCGAGCAGGATGAGCAGCAACCCGAGCGTCTGCGGCTTGGTGGCGGCCTGCAGCCGGGCCGGCAGGTCGGGCAACCGGACCACACCGAGCGCCCCGACCATGCAGAACAGGGCGCCGAACAGCAGCAGGACCGCCGTGACGATGTCGCCGAGGCTCACCGGTGCCGCTCCCAACGTTCGACGAGTCGTGCCGCGGTGGCCGATCCGATGAAGGTGACCAGCGCGACCGCGGCCAGCAGCGGGATGTTCGAGCTGTCCCGGTAGAACGCCACGTACACCGCCGCGGCGGCCACGATCAGCACGACGAAGACGTCGAGCGCCGCGATCCGGTCGAGCGTGCTCGGGCCACGCAGCACGCGCAGCAGCGCCAACAGGCCCGCCACGCACAGCATGATCAGCGTGATGGCGAAGACCGCGTTCATGGCTCACTCCTGACCAGCAGAGTTCGCGTCGTCACGACGTCACCAGCCCTCGGTCGCACGCCGTGAGCTCCTCCGCCGTACCGAAGGCCACGATCACCCGCCGCTGCAGGTACAGGACCATCCGGCGCACCCGCGCGACGTCGCCCGTGCCACGCAGGCCGAGCGCGTAGACGTACCAGACCCCGCGCCGCCGGTCGATCTGCAGCACGTAGCTGCCCGGGGCCAGCGAGAGCGCACCGGCCGTCATCGTGATCACCCGGTCCGATCCGGCGAGCATCGGCACCGCGATGATCCCGGCCCGGGCCCGGGGCCCGTAGCGCAGCGTCTCCCAGCTCACCTGCACCCCGGAGACGGCGAGGTCGTAGGTCAGGAAGCCGATCAGGCTCAGCAGCGGCAGCGGCCGGAACGGCAGCCGGGGTCCCGTCGACGGCATCGGGAACAGCAGCGTCACGATCACCGCGACGAGCAGGCCGCCGAGCACGATCTTCACCGAGATGGTGCCCCACAGCAGGACCCACACCACGGTCAGCCATATCACCTGCGGCCACCGGTTGGCCGCCGGGGCCGGTGTGGTCGGGACGGCACCGTCGGCTGCGCTCATGGCGTCCGCTCCTCTCCGAGCACCGCGACCTGGTAGGGCGCACGGTCGAACAGGTCCTGGCCCGCCCGCCCGGTGACCGCCGACAACGGCCCGGCCACCATGGCGATCGTCAGGCTCACCGCCACCAGTGCGCCGGTCGCGACGTACATCGGCTTCGCCGTCCGGGCGGTGCCGACGATCAGCTCGTCGGTCGGGTCGGGGTCGGTCAGCGGCGGCTTCTCCGCGCCCCAGAACACCCGGACCCAGACGCGGACCATCGCGTAGAGGGTGAGCAGGCTGGCGAGGATCACCACGCCGGCCACCAGCGACGTCTCCAGCCCCGCGCCGGCCCCGGCCTGCAACAACGCGAGCTTGGCCACGAACCCCGACGTCGGTGGTATGCCGGCGAGGGTGAGCGCGGGGACCGCGAAGAGCACGGCCAGCGCCGGGGAGGTCTTCGCGAGCCCGCCCATCGCGTCGATCGACACGGTGCCGGTCCGGCGCGTGATCAGACCGCTGACCAGGAATAGCGTCGCCTGCACCGTGATGTGGTGCACCACGTAGAGCGCGGTGCCCGCGATCCCCGCCGCGTCGAACACGGCCAGCCCGAACAACATGAACCCGATGTGACTGACCAGCAGGAACGACAGCAGCCGGTTGAGGTCGTCCTGGGCGAGCGCCCCGAGGGCTCCGATGAGCATCGTGAGGGAGGCGATGACCAGCAACAGGGTCGACGGCCCGTCCAACGGGAAGATCAACGTCTGGGTGCGCAGCAGCGCGTAGATCCCGACCTTGGTCAACAGGCCCGCGAACAGGGCGGTGACCGGCGCGGGCGCGTTCGGGTAGCTGTCGGGCAGCCAGAAGTGCAGCGGCACCATGGCCGCCTTGATGCCGAACACGACGACGGTCATCAGCGCCAGCACGGTCTGCAGGCCGGTGGGCAGCTCCCCGACGCGTTCGGCCAGATCGGCGAGGTTGACCGAGCCGGTGGCCGCGTAGACCAGCGCGATCGTCGTCAGGAACAGCAGCGACGACGTCAGGCTGATGATCACGTACGTCATCCCGGACCGGATCCGGGTCGCGCTGGTCCGCCGGGTGATCAGCACGTAGGACGCGGCCAGCATGATCTCGAACGCCACGAAGAGGGTGAACAGGTCGCCGGTCAGGTAGGCCAGCGAGACGCCGGTGGACAGCAGCAGGAAGATCGGGTGGAACGTCGTGCTCGCCGTCTCCCGGCCGTAGTCGGCGATGCGCTGGTCGATCGCGTACAACAGCACCGCGAGGGTGACCAGCGTCGAGATCAGCAGCAGCAGCGCGGCCAGCCGGTCGGCGACGAGCACGATCCCGACCGGGGCGGGCCAGCCGCCCAGCTCGGCGACCACCGGAGCCCCCTGGTCCGCCGCCACCAGCAGGACGGCCGCGACGGCGGAGACCACCGCCAGCACGACGATGCCGATCAGCCGCTGTACGAACGCCGAGCGGCTGAAGAGCACGGTCAGCGCCGCGCCGAGCATCGGCAGCAGCACCGGCAGGGTGACGAGCGCGCTCATCGGCCCACCCCCCGCCCGGAACCGGCCGGCCCGGAGGTCACCGACGGCTCGACGGGATCCCCGGACGCGGCCGCGGACCCGGGATCGTCCTCGTCCTCGCTCATGTCGTCCGAACCGGCCTCCTCGCCCATCGAGGCCTCCGGTGCGCGGCGGTGCGCGATGCGGCGGTCCTCGATGTCGTCCTGCACCTCGTCGTGCCCGACCAGCACCCACGAGCGGTAGCCGAGCGCGAGCAGGTAGGTGGTCAGCGCGAACGTGATGACGATCGCGGTCAGCGCGAGGGCCTGCGGGAGCGGGTCGGCGATCTGCTCGTCCGGCGCGGAACCGAGGATCGGGGCGCGCGCGGGTGGGCCACCGGCCAGTTGCAGGAGCAGGTTCGCGCCGTGGCCCAGGACCACGATGCCGATCAGCACGCGCATCAGCGAGCGCTGCAGCAGCAGGTAGAAGCCGACGCCGTAGAGCACCGCGACCACCACGGCCATGCTCATGTTGATCGTATTCACGAACGTTCCCCCGCCCCCTGGGCGTCGCGCTCGATACCGCTGCCCAGCGAGCGCAGCAGGTCGAGCACCACACCGATGATCAGCAGGTACACCCCGACGTCGAGGAACAGGCTGGTCACCAGGTCGACGTCGCCGACCACGGGGACCGCCACGCTGAGCTTCGCGCTGGCCAGCACCGGCGCGCCGAAGGCCGTCGGGGCCAGCGCGGTCAGCACCGCGATGCTCAGCCCCACGCCGACGAGCATCGGGGGGCGGAGGCGGATCCGGCTCCCGACGCGGGCGCCGAGGTCCGTACCGCCACCGGCGATGTAGCGCAGCACGAACGCCAGCCCGGCGACGAGCCCGCCGGAGAAGCCGCCGCCCGGCCCGTAGTGGCCGACGATCAACAGGTACAGCGAGAACACGAGCACGGTCGGGAACAGGATCCGGACCACGACCTCGAGCAGCAGCGTGCGTTCGGCGGTGGGCGGGTGCTCGCCGGGCAGCATCCATTGCCCGGACGGCTCGTCCCACTGCTTCCACGGGACCCGCTCCGGGGTGTTCGGAGAGGCGGTCACTTCGCCGCCTCCGCGGGGACACGTACGTCGGCGGTCATCGGAGTAGCTCCTCCTCGTGTTCGGGGGAACCCGAACCGCTCTTCACCTGCCCGTCCCGCCGGCGGTCGTGGCGGGTGGCGAGCACCAGGCTCGCGGTGCCGGCGGCGGCGATGAGCAGCACGGTGATCTCACCGACGGTGTCCAGGGCCCGGAAGTCGACCAGGATCGCGCTGATCACGTTCGTCGCCCCGGCCTCCGGGGCGAGCCGGACGAACTCCGCGCTCGTCGCCGGCGGGGCCTCCCGGGCGCCGCTCAGCACGACCCCCGCGATCGCCACCAGGATCCCGCCGGCCCCCGCGATCAGCGCCTTGCGTATCCGGGTCCCCGAGGACGAGGTGTTCTCGGCGAAGTGCGCGGGCAGCCGGCGCAGCACGAACACGAACGCGACCAGGGTCAGGGTCTCGACCAGGAACTGGGCCAGGGCCAGGTCCGGAGCTCCGTCGACGATGAACAGCCCGCCGATGCCGTAACCGATGGCCCCGACCAGCAGGACGGCGGTGAACCGGCGGTGGGCCCGGACCAGGGCCAGCGCGGCGATGATCACCATCAGTCCGAGGGGCAGCTGTATGAGGGAGTGGAACGGCATCTGGTCGTCGGGCCACTGCCCGCCGATCAGCAACGCCGTTCCCGGCAGCACCAGCACGGTGATCAGCAGGATCGCGAGGTAGGTCGGCAGCGAACCGACCTGCACCCGGCCGGTCACCCGCACGGCGAGGCGTTCCAGACCGGCGACGACGGCCTCGTACCCGCGCTGCGCGCTGACCGGGTGGCGCAGCCGCGTGTGCACCACGTTGACGGCGGTGCGGCGTGCATGCAGGGCGAGACCGCCGAGGACGGCGACGGCGGAGAACGCGAGGGGCAGGCCGAGCCCGTGCCAGAGCGCGAGGTGGTACCCGGCGGCGAGCGCATCGTCACCCGCCGGGTAGGCGGTGGCGTAGCCGTCGGCGAGCGCGTCGACCAGCGGGTAACCGGCGCCGAGGGCGAGCCCGCCCAGCGCGGCGATCCAGGTCGGCACGGTGAGCGCGAGCGTCGGCCGCGACACCTCACGGGCCTCGACGCCGGGTTTGGCTGCGAACGCGCCCCACAGGAACCGGGCGGTGTAGGCCGCGGTCAGCACCGAGCCGGCCAGCAACCCGAGGGCGACGGTCCAGCCACGCGTCCCGCCCTCGTGCAGGAAGGCCTCGAACGCGGCCTCCTTGCCGACGAAGCCCAGCAGCGGCGGGATCCCGGCCATCGACATTCCGGCCAGCCCGGCGACGGCCGCGAGGGCCGGTAGCTGCCGGCCCAGCCCGGAGAGCTCCCCGATGTCCCGGGTCCCGGTGATCTTGTCGATGGTGCCGACGACCATGAACAGCGGCGCCTTGAACAACCCGTGCGCCAGCAGCAACGTCAGCCCGGCCATCGCGGCGATCCGCCCGCCCGCCCCGAGCAGCACCATGAGGAAGCCGAGCTGGCTGACGGTGCCGAAGGCCAGCAGCCGCTTCAGGTCGATCTCCTGCAGGGCTCGCCAGCCACCCAGCAGCATCGTCCCCAGCCCCAGAACGACGACCGGCACCCACCACACGGCCCGGTCGGCGAAGGCCGGGGACAGCCGCGCGACGAGGTACACCCCGGCCTTCACCATCGAGGCGGCGTGCAGGTAGGCGCTGACCGGGGTCGGCGCGGCCATCGCGGCCGGCAACCACGGGTGGAACGGCAGTTGCGCCGACTTGGTCAGGGCGCCCAGCAGGATCAGGACCAGCGCCGCGGTGACCATCGCCCCGGACGGCGGCGCGGCCACGATCTGCGAGATCCGGTAGGTGCCCGCCGCCTCGCCGAGCAGGACGATGCCCATCAGCATCGACAGCCCGCCGAACACCGTCACGAGCACCGCCTGCAGCGCCGCCCGGCGGTTGGCCCGGTGCTCACCGCTCTGCCCGACGAGTAGGAACGACGCGATCGACGTCAGTTCCCAGAACACGTAGAGGGTCAGCAGGTCGTCGGCCAGGACCAGGCCGAGCATGGCGCCGGCGAAGGCCAGCAGCAGGGCGGCCGAGCGGGGGGCGTCGCGGCTCTTGCGCCCGAAGTACCCGGCGCTGTAGGCGAAGATCAATGCGCCCAGGCCGGCGACGAGGATGATCATGACGAGCCCGAGGGCGTCGAGCCGGAAGCTGAACTCCAGACCGAGCGCCGGTGCCCAGCCGGTGGTGGCCTCCAGGCCTGGACCCAGGGCTTCACGGGCGTTGGCGAGCGCCCAGATCAGGGTCGCGCCGGGCAGCACCGCGGCGACGCCGAATGCGGCTCGACGGCTGCGCGCGGAGACGACCGGGAGCAGGCCGGCCATCACGAGATGCGCGACGACGAGCGCGAGCAAACGACAACCTCCTAGGGCTCCGCCGTGGCGCCCGGCGACGATCAGCGCGCGGGCCGGCCCGCCGATCGCGGGCCGCGACCGGACTGCGCGAGCAGGCCGGCCGTCTGGCGGGGTCGGACACGGGCAAATCGGACGGGGCGGACGGCGGGGCATCCCAGCGCCGTCGCCGCCCATCCTATCGGGGGACGCCGGACGTCCGCTGTCCCACGGCCCGGATCCGATCATCCGTGTGAGAAGCCTCGCTCCGGACCGTCCGCCGGCGGCGAGCCACCGGCCCTTGGTTCAGGACTCCGGCGAGACCGGCTGAGGGACACCCGTCAGCTGCCTGACGCGCCGTCCGGCCACGGTGACCACCACCAGGCTGAGCAGCGCAAGCAGCGCCATGCCGACCAGTAGCACCGGGTACCCGGCCAGGCCGGTGAGACCAGCCAGCAGCATCGGGAATCCGAACCCGATGTAGGTGAGTCCGTAGTAGACGGCCGTCAGACCGGCCAGGTCCTCGGGCCGGGCAATCCGCTGCACCTCGAGAAGTCCCGAGACGAGCGAGATGCCGAAACCCGCGCCGAGCACGACCGAGGCGATCATCGCCAGGGCCAGCGAGCCCGACGCCGCCGTCCCGGCGGCCAGCAGCGTGCCGGTCACGACGAGGGCCAGGCCGAGGCGAAGACCGAGGGTGCGCGAGCGCCGGTCGAGCCTGCGCGCGAACGACTGGATGCCCACCCCTGCGGCGAGGGTCAGAGCGGTGAGCAGCGTCGCGAAGATCAGCCCGAAGCCCGCGGTGCGCCCGCCCAGCGCGACGGGCTGGACCGCGAAGGAGATCGACGGTGCGCCGAACGCCCAGGGAGCCGCCGGCACGACGAGGCGCAGGAACCGGCGCTGCCGTGCCGCCGGCACCGCAAGGTCCGACCACAGCGTGCCCCGCCCCGGCCCGCGGGGCACGGCCACCGCCGGCCGGGTCTCGGGCGTGCGGAGCAGCCACCCGATGGCCGGGATGGTGATCACGATGTGCACCAGGTAGGGCAGTTCCATGGGCAGCGGCGCCCACTGGGCGAGCGAACCGCCGACGGCCGGCCCGACGCCGAAGCCCGCCGACAGTGCCAGCGCGGCGCGACGGGCACCGGAGCCCTCGTCGGCAGCGGGGTCCCACGGGGGCTGCGAGAGCTCCTTGACCCACGTGCTGCCCACCGTCATCGCGACGCCGATGACCACCCCGAACAGGAACCGTCCGGTGTAGAGCGCGGCCTCGGAGATCCCGTCGACCCCGCCGAGGGCGAGCACGGCGCTCGCCGGCACGGACGCGATGACACACGGCAGCAGCAGCCGACGCCGGCCCCAGCGGTTCGAGGCCGGCCCGCCGATCAGCAGCCCGGGTGCCAGCCCGGCCACGTAGACGCCGAAGAACGCCGCGACCGTCACGGCCGTGAAGTGCGACTGCTCGCGATACATGACCATCAGCGGGCTGAACTGGTTCGCCCCGTACCCGATGGTGAACAGCACCGCCACGACCCGGACCCACGGCCGCACGTCGGCTCCTTCGTCGCCGACCGGATCAGCTGCTGCTCTTCGCCCTCTGCCGCCAGGTGGTCAGTGCCCGCTCGGTGTACCCGTTCGGCTCCGTCCGGCCCGAGAAGACCAGGTCGAGCGCGGCCTGGAACGACTCGCTGCCCTCCAGGTCCTTGCTCATCGGCCGGTACCCGGGCTCGTCGGCGTTCTGCTCGTCGACCAACGCGGCCATCCGGGCGAACGTGTCGCGCACCGTCTGCTCGTCGACCAGGCCGTGGTGCAGCCAGTTCGCGATGTGCTGGCTGGAGATCCGCAGCGTGGCGCGGTCCTCCATCAGGCCGACGCCCTCCAGGTCGGGCACGGTCGAGCAGCCGATGCCCAGCCCCACCCAGCGCACGACGTAGCCGAGGATCGCCTGCGCGTTGGTCTCCAGCTCGTGGCGCTTGTCCTCGTCGCTGAGTGCTGCGGTGGCGCTCTCGGAGAGCACCGGCACCTCGAGGAGCCTGCGGCGGTCGGTGAGCGGACGCTCGGCGAGCTCGCGCTGGCGGGCCTTCACGTCGGTGCGGTGGTAGTGCAGCGCGTGCAGGGTGGCCGCGGTCGGCGACGGCACCCAGGCGGTGTTCGCGCCGGCCTGCGGGTGTCCGCCCTTGGTCTCGAGCATCTCGGCCATCGCCGCGGGCTTGGCCCACATGCCCTTGCCGATCTGCGCGCTGCCCTCGAACCCGGCGCGCAGCGCGACGTCGACGTTGCGGTCCTCGTAGGCCTGCAGCCAGGTCGTCGACTTCATGTCGTTCTTGCGCACCACCGGGCCGGCGGCGAAGCAGGTGTGGATCTCGTCGCCGGTGCGGTCGAGGAAGCCGGTGTTGACGAAGATGACCCGGTCGGCGGCGGCCGCGATGCACGCCTCCAGGTTGACCGTGGTGCGCTTCTCCTCGTCCATGATGCCGATCTTGAGCGTCCGCGGCTCGAGCCCCAGCGCCCGCTCGACCGCTTCGAAGATCTCGACGGTGAGCCCGACCTCGTCCGGGCCGTGCTGCTTGGGCTTGACGATGTAGACGCTGCCGGCGCGCGAGTTGGAGTACCGGCCCAGCCCGCGCAGGTCGTGCAGCGCCGCGGTGGCCGTGACCAGCGCGTCGAGCAGGCCCTCACCGATCTCCTGGCCGTCGGCGGTGCGGACGGCGTTCGTGGTCATGTGGTGGCCGACGTTGCGGACCAGCAGCAGCGAGCGGCCGGGCAGGGTGAGCGGGTTGCCGCCGGCGGCGGTGTACTCGCGGTCGCCGTGCACCCGGCGCTCGATCGTCTCGCCGCCCTTGCGGAACTCGGAGACGAGCTCGCCGGTCATCAGCCCCAGCCAGGTGCGGTAGGCCTCGACCTTGTCCGGCCCGTCCACCGTGGCGACCGAGTCCTCGAGGTCGACGATCGTGGTGACCGCCGCCTCGAGCACGACGTCGGCGACCGAGGCGTGGTGCTGGCGGCCCACCCGGTGCTCCGGGTCGATGGTCAGCTCGACGTGCAGGCCGTTGCGGCGCAGCAGGATCGCGGTGCGTTCATCGCCGGTCGCCGCGCGGTGGCCGGCGAACTGTGCCGGGTCGGCGAGCGTGCTGCGTCCCGACGCGGTCTCGGCGACGAGGGCGCCGTCGGCGGCCGAGTAGGAGGTCACGTCGGCGTGGCTACCCTCGGCCAGCGGGAACAGCTCGTCGAGCAGCCGGTCGGACTCCGCGATGACCTGGGCGCCGCGTGACTCGTCGTACCCGGGGGCGAGTTCGTGGTCGAGCGGCAGCACGTCGGTGCCGTACAGCGCGTCGTAGAGCGAGCCCCAGCGGGCGTTGGCGGCGTTGAGCGCGTAACGGGGGACGGTCGCGGGGACGACCAGCTGCGGGCCGGCCACCTCGGCGATCTCCGGGTCCACGTTCGACACGTCGATCGAGGCCTCGGCCTGCGGCAGCAGGTAGCCGATCTCGGTCAGGAACGCCTGGTAGGCATCCAGGTCGCCGACACCGTGCTCGCGATGCCAGGCGTCGATGCGCTCCTGCAGCTCGTCGCGGCGGGCCAGCAGCTCGGAGATCCGGCCCGCGAAGTTCTGCTGCAGCCCGGCCAGCGCCGACCAGAAGGTCTCGGGAGCGATGTCGAGGCCGGGCAGCAGCTCGTCGGCCACGAAGGCCCGCAGCGCGGGATCGACCTGCAGCTCGCCGGTACCGGTCGCCTGATCCGTACTCACCGTGTCCACCATCCTCGCTCGACGTCCGTTCGCAAGTCTTTTCTATCAGATGGATCGTTTTTTCCGTAGTACGGAACTTTGGGGTAGCCTGGCGATGTGACGGGATCCTCATCGGCAGCCGTACCCGCTGCGACCGGCGTGCAGTCGCTGGCCCGCGGGTTCGAGCTGCTCGAGACCCTCGCCGACGCCGGTGGTGAGGCGGGGCTCTCCGAACTCGCCGAACGCACCGGACTCGCCCCGGCCACCATCCACCGGTTGGTCCGCACCCTGGTCGGGCTGGGCTACCTGCGACAGCTGCCGTCCCGTCGCTACACGCTGGGCCCCCGCCTGGTCCGCCTGGGCGACACCGCGGAACGGCTGTTCGGGCGTTGGGCCACGCCCGTGCTCGGCGACCTGGTCGGCGAGATCGGGGAGACGGCGAACCTGGCGGTCCTCGACGGCGACCACGCCGTCTACGTCGCGCAGGTGCCCTCACCGCACTCGGTGCGGATGTTCACCGAGATCGGCCGCCGGGTCCCGCTGCACTGCACCGGCGTGGGCAAGGCGCTGCTCACCACACTGCCCGACGCCGACGTGACGGCACTGCTCGGGCGCACCGGCCTGCCCGCCGTCACCGACACCACGATCACCGATCCGGTCGCGCTGCGCGCCGAGATCGCGCTGGGCCGGGAACGCGGCTACGTGATCGACGAGGGCGAGCAGGAACCCGGGGTGCGGTGTGTCGCGGCGCCCGTACCCGGCCCGCACGGGCCCGCTGCGGTGTCGGTGTCCGGGCCACAGGGCCGGGTCGACGAGGCGGCGCTGGCCCGGATCGCGCCGCTGGTCGTGGCCGCCGGGCTGCGGCTGGGCGCGATCCTGGCCGACACCTGAGGCCCGGCTAGCAGCTGGTGGGTGCGGGGAGGCCGGCGAAGCGGTCGGCGAGCCAGCTCACCGCGGCGGGCCCGCCGAGGACCGCGCCGCCCACGTGCTCGGCGCCCGGCAGCTCGGTGTACTGCACCGTCGCCCCGTGCGCGCACCAGTCGGCACGCAGGCCGCGGCCCTGCGTCGCCGGGATCAGCTCGTCGGCGCCGCCGTGGTAGACCAGCGCGGGGAACGCCGGGGCCACCGAGCCGGCGTCGTTCTCGGCCAGCCGGTCACGCACCTCGTCGCCGGCCAGCGCGTCCGGCACCGCGCTGAGTCCCTCGGCGGTGAAGGGCAGCCCCTTGGCGACGATCTCGGACACGCAGTCGTCGCGCACGTCGTCGTACAACGCCTGCCCGGCGGGGGTGAGCAGGTCACGTAGCGCGAGCTCCGGATAGGCCGCGTCGAACCCGGCCGTCGCGGCGACGATCAACCCCGTCGCCTGCGGCGAGTCAGAACCGCTGGCGAACACGGCGGCGAGATCAGCGGGCACACCCCCGGCCGCCACCCCGCGGACGTCGAGCTCGGGCGCGTACACCGCGGCCTGCTCGGCCGCGGCCGCCGCGGCGCCACCGCCCTGCGAGTACCCCCAGATCCCGACCGGCGCGTCGGCGGACAGCCCGGCCGTCGGGACGACGACCGCGGCGCGTACCGCGTCGAGCACGGCGCGCCCCTCGGAGCGAGCGACGACATAGGTGTGGTCGCCCGGCGTGCCGAGGCCCTCGTAGTCGGTCACGACCACGGCCCAGCCGCGGGCCAGCGCCTGCTGCACCAGCCCGAGCTCCTGCTCGGTACCGCTTGCGAGCTGCGCGGACGGCGCGCACTGATCACCGAGGCCGTGCGTGCCGACCGCGTAGCTCACCACCGGCCGCTCCCCCGGGCCGGTCCACTCGCCCGGCGGCAGCAGCAACGTCCCGGAGACGACGTTCGGCTCGCCGGTGGCCGAGGTCGAGCGATAGAGCAACGACCAGGCCCGGCCGGGCAGGGACACCGGCGGAGCGATGAGCGCCGGGGCCGGGTCGGCGGCGAGCAGCGCACCGGGCTGCGGGTCGTCGGCCGGGACCGCCGAGGCGGCGGGCGTGCCGGCCAGCGAGAAGGCAAGGGCGAGACCCGCGGCGATGATCAGGGTCAGCCGCAGCGATCGGCGAGGGCTCACACCCGTTCAACCCCCGGGGCGACCGGAGGTTACTGATCAGTTTCGATGAGGCCCTCACCTCCCGGAAAGCGGCACACGCTCCTCGCATCGGCGGTCGTGGCGGCGGCGACGCACGGGTACGGTCGGGTCGCATGAGCAGCGCGGACTCGGCGGACGAGGCCTCGACCCCGAGACGCGTCGCGATCGCCTGCCAGGGCGGCGGAAGCCATACGGCGTTCACTGCCGGCGTGCTCGGGCGGTTGCTGCTCGCCGAGGAGACCGCTCGGTACCCGGTGACCGGCCTGAGCGGCACCTCCGGCGGCGCGGTGTGCGCCCTGCTCGCCTGGTACGGCCTGCTCGAGAACGACCCGGACGGCCCGGCCGACCGGGCCGGCCGGGCCCGCGCCGCCCGGCTGCTGGAGCAGTTCTGGACGGACAACTCCGCGGCGGGGCCGTGGGAGCGGCTCGCCAACGCCGGGCTGATGTGGGCGAGCACCCTGCAGGACCACGGCCTGCTGCCCGTCATCAGCCCCTACGACACCCCCGTCTCGGTCACCGCACTCGAGGAGTTCCGCGGGCTGCTGCAGCGGCAGGTGGACTTCGAGCGGATCCAGGTCGACACCGCGGGGCGCCACCCTGTGCTGCTCATCGGGGCCGTCGATGTGCTCTCCGGGGAGTTCCGGACGTTCCAGAGCCGCCGGGACCGGATCACCGCCGATGCGGTGCTCGCGTCGGCGGCGATCCCGAACCTGTTCCGGGCGGTCCAGGTGGACGGTAGGACCTACTGGGACGGACTGTTCTCACAGAACCCACCCGTGCGCGAACTGGTCGACACGGCTCCGGACGAGCTCTGGGTCATCCAGATCAACCCCACTCAGCAGGACAACGAGCCGACGTCGGTCATCGACATCGCCGACCGCCGCAACGAACTGGCCGGCAACCTGTCGCTGCACCAGGAGGTGCGGTTCATCGAGAAGATCGACCAGATGCTCGCCGACGGCCGTCTCATCCCCGGCGACCGGTACAAGCAGATCGTGGTGCGGATCATCGAGCTGCCCCGGACCCCCCTGACCGAGCGCTTCGGGTCGGCGTCCAAGCTCAACCGCGACCCGGAGTTCCTCCGCGGATTGATGGCGCTCGGCCGGCGGCAGGCGGACGAGTTCCTGGCTGCACTGGCGTTCGAGCGGGCGTGGGCCGGCGGGGATCCCGACACGATGCTCGCGTCGTTCACCGACGACGCCGAGGTGGTCTCCACCGCACCGTTCCCCCTGCGGGGCGCCTTCCGTGGGCCGGAACAGGTGCGCCGGTTCGTGGAGGAACACCTCTGCGGGAGCCTCCAGGTCGATTCCACCCACAAGCAGGTCGCCCGTGACCGGGTCACCTGGCGGGTCCGGGCACGCGACGGCGACTCCGGGGCCGCGCTCGAGGGCCGCGCCGAGGCGCGGTTCCGGGACGGGAAGGTCGCCGCACTGTGGCTGGGCGGTTGAGCCCCTCGCCCCTCCCGATCACTCCCGCTCCTGCGGCCGGGTCCGCCCGGCGACGGCGACGAAGTCGGCCACCAACGGGTGCGGCGCGGTGCGCGGCCACGCCAACGTGATCGGCACCAGCGGCGCGTCGGCGACGAGCCGGTAGCGGATCGCCGGGTGGCTGTAGAGCCGTCCGGTGGACGCCGGGGTCAGCCCGACGCCCCGGCCCGCGGCGATCGCCTCCATCCACTCGTCGACGTTGCGCACCCGCACGACGGTCTCCGGGCGGCGCCCGTGTTGCCACAGGTCCAGCGTCGTCGTCCCCGACACCACGTTGATCACCACAGCCTCGGTCTCGAGATCGCGCAGCAACACCTCGTCGCGGACGGCGAGCGGGTGGTCGGCCGGTAGCGCGACGACCCGCGGCTCCTCGGCCAGGACCAGCGTGCCCAGCCGCGGATCCTCTGGATCACCGGGCAGGAACCCGACGTGGGTACGCCCGTCGGCCAGGCCGGCCACGGTGTCGTCGTAGCGGCGGATGTCGACGACGACACCCGGGTGGACCTGCTCGAACGCCCGCACGATCGGGGCGGTGTACTCCGCGGTCGACCCCCAGGTGAACCCCACCCGCAGTGCCGGCACCTCCCCGCCGGGCACGCCCACCGCCTCCTCGACGACGGCGAGCACCCGGTGCGCGTACGGCAGGAACCGGCTCCCGGCCTGCGTGAGCTGCACGGTCCGGCGGTTTCGCCACACCAGACCGGCACCGATCAGCCGCTCCAGGGCCGCGATCGTCCGGCTGAGCGCGGGCTGGGTGATCTGGAGGCGTTGCGCGGCCCGGGTGAAGTTGCGCTCCTCCGCGACCGCGACGAACGCACGCAGATGCCGGAGCTCGACGGTGCGTTCAGCCGTCATCTCCGTGATGCCTCCCGTGCATAAGAGGTGCCAGATTGGCATTTCCTCCCCACGGCCGTCGAGACATAGCTTTCCCGGCAATCCGAAACGACCTCGCGAACCAACGACGTCCCGAGGAAGGAAACGACCGACGATGGTCCAGCTCCGTGGTGTGATCCCGGCGCATCTGCTCCCGTTCACCGCCGACCTCGAGATCGACGAACCCAACCTGCGCCGGCACCTGCGCGCGCTGCTCGACATCGACGGCGTCACCGCCATCACCACCAACGCACACGCCTCCGAGGTCGCCACGCTGACCGCCGACGAACAGCGCCGCCAGCTCGACATCGTGCTCGACGAGGTCGCCGGCGCCGTCCCGGTGATCTCCGGGGTCTACCAGGACGGCACGGCCAAGGCCGCCCGCATCGCCGCCGACGCCGAGACCGCCGGCGCGGACGCGCTGCTGGTGTTCCCCTCGGTGGTGTTCGAGGGCGGCTCACAGGCCCGCCCGGAGATGGCGTTCGGGCACTACGCCCAGATCGCCGCCGCCACCAGCCTGCCGATGATCGCGTTCGTCTACCCCGCCACGTCCGGGCTACGGCTGGGCACCGACGCGATCGTGGCGATCTGCTCGCAGATCGACAACGTCGTCGCGATCAAGGAGTGGTCCAACGACATCGTGGCCTACGAGCGCAACCTGCGGGCGCTGCGCGCGCTGGACAAGCCGATCGCGGTGCTGTCCAGCTTCTCCCGCTCGCTGCTGGCCTCGTTGGTCCTGGGCGCCGACGGTGTCCTGTCCGGGCACGGCAGCGTCGTGGCCGACCTGCACGCGGAGCTGTTCGCCGCGGTGGGCAAGCAGGACCTGGCCCACGCCCGCCGGGTCTGGGACCGGATCCAGCCCTTCGCCGAGGCCTGCTACGCCGACCCGTTCCTCGACGGGCACAACCGGATGAAGGTCGCCCTCGAACTGCTGGGCCGGATCGACGCCGCGCACGTGCGACCCCCGCTGCAGGCCGTCACCGACACCGAACGCGACCGCCTGCGCGTCGCGGTGGAGCAGGCGGGGTTGGCACGTGCCTGAGACCTGCTCGCAGGGTCGAAGCGACGGCGCCGGGCTCTTCGACCCCATCGAGATCGGCGGGGTCCGGCTGCGCAACCGCACCCTGCTGCCGTCGATGACCACCCGCCTCGCCGACGACGTCGGGCACGTCACCGACGCGACGATCGCCTACTACCGGGCGCGCGCCGAGGGTGGCGTCGGCCTGGTCACCGTCGAGATGGCCTCCCCGGAGATCGCCGGCAAGCACCGCTTCCGTGAGCTGGGCATCTACGACGACACGTTCCTGCCCGGGCTGCGCCGGCTCGTCGCCGTGCTGCACGAGGCGGGAGCCGCGGCGTCGATCCAGCTCGGGCACGGTGGCAGCCGGGCCCGCGGCGCGGTCTCCGGCGTCACGCCGGTGGCGCCCTCGGCGGTGCCGACACCGGTGTTCGAGATCGAGCACGAGATCGCCGTGCCCGAGGCCATGTCGCCGGAGCGCATGCGCGAGACCATGGACGCCTACGTCGCCGCGGCGCGCCGGGCCCAGCAGGCCGGCTTCGACGTCGTCGAACTGCACGGCGCACACGGCTACCTGATCTCGCAGTTCCTGTCGCCGATGGAGAACACCCGCACCGACTCCTACGGCGGAACGCTGGCGAACCGGGCCCGGTTCGGGCTGGAGATCCTGCGCCGGATCAAGGCCGAGGTGCCCGGGCTGGCGGTGATCTTCCGGATCGGGGTGGAGGACTTCTTCCCCGGCGGTCTCACCGCCGAGGAGGGCATGCAGGTCGGGCGGTGGGCCGAGCGCGACGGCGCGGACGCGGTCAGCGTGACGGCCGGGCACTACCGGTCGCTGCCCGCCGCCGAGCGGATGATCCCGCCGATGGCCTACCCGGCCGCGACGTTCCTCGACTACGCGGCCCGGATGAAGGAGCACGTCACCGTCCCGGTGATCGGCGTCGGGCGGCTCGGTGATCCCGAGCTCGCGGCCCGGGCCGTCGCCACCGGGCAGCTCGACGTCGTCGCGCTCGGCCGCCCGCTCATCGCCGACCCGCGATGGGTGGCCAAGGCGCAGGCCGGGGAGCCGGTCCGGCGCTGCCTGGCCTGCAACCACTGCGTCACCGACATGCGCTCGGGCGCCCGGTTGTCCTGTGTGGTCAACCCGGTGACAGGGCGCGAGGCCGACTTCGCCGACGCGAGCGCACCCACGGGCCGGCGGATCGTCGTGCTCGGCGCGGGCCCGGCGGGACTGTCCTACGCCTCGCTCGTCGCCGACGGCAACGACGTCACCGTGATCGACCGGGCCGACCGCCCCGGCGGCGCGTTCCGGCTCACCGGCCTCGCGCCACGGTTCAACGACGTCGCGGCCGCCGAACCCACCTTCGCCGCCTACATCGGCGAGCTCGAGCGCGACTGCCGGCGCAAGGGCGTCCGGTTCCGGTTCGGTGCCGAGGCGACCCGTGCGGACCTGCACGACGCGGACGTCGTGGTCGTCGCGACCGGCGCGCACTACCGGCTCGGACTCGGCACGGTCGTCCCCCGGCTGCTGCACACCCGGGCCGCCCGCAGCAGCGTCGCCGCGCGGCTGTTCGCCTCGCCACGGCTGCGCGACTGGCTCTACTACCGGCTGCGAGCCGGCCGGGGTGCCGACCTGGCGCGCCGGCTCCCGATCGGCGCCTCCACCGAGGTCGTCGTGATCGGCGACGCGGCCCGGGCAGGCAAGGCCCGAGAGGCGATCACCAGCGCCTTCGACGCGGCGCTGCACCGCAGCTCCCTCCACGCACGAACCGTCTGACGAAACCCAACGAGGGGTTGTGCAATGACAGACACGTCCGTGAGCGCCCCACCGACCCCGCCGGACACCCGGCGGCAGAGCACCAAGGTCGCGTTCGCCAGCCTGATCGGCACCACCGTCGAGTGGTACGACTTCTACATCTACGGCACCGCCGCCGCGCTGGTGTTCCCCCAGCTCTTCTTCCCCGACTTCTCCCCCGGCGCCGGCCTGCTCGCCGCGCTGTCCACCTACGCCGTCGGGTTCGCCGCCCGACCCTTGGGCGGGATGGTGTTCGGACACTACGGCGACCGGGTCGGCCGCAAGAAGATGCTGGTCATCTCGCTGCTGGCGATGGGCCTGGCGACGCTGGCGATGGGCCTGGTGCCCGGCTACGCGCAGATCGGCATCCTCGCCCCGATCATCATCGTCGCGCTGCGCTTCGTACAGGGCGTCGCGGTCGGCGGCGAGTGGGGCGGCGCGGTCCTGATGGCCGTCGAGCACGCCCCGCCGGGTAAGCGCGGCTTCTACGGCTCGTGGCCGCAGATCGGCAGCGCGCTCGGGCTGGTGCTGTCCACCGCGGCGTTCTCCGCGGTCGGCGTGCTGCCCGATGACGCGTTCCTGTCCTGGGGCTGGCGGGTGCCGTTCCTGCTCAGCTCGATCCTGATCATCGTCGGTCTCGTGGTCCGGTTGCGGATCATGGAGTCGCCGGTCTTCGCCCAGCTGGAGGCCAGCGGAAGCACCGCGCGGATGCCGGTCAAGGAGGCGATCACCCGGCACGGCGGCAGCGTGCTCGGCGCGGCCGGCGCGTTCATCATCATCAACACCGTCTTCTACCTGGTCACGGTGCTCGGGCTGTCCTGGGCGACCACGCACCTGGGCGTCCCGCGCGGGGAGTTCCTCGGCGCTGTGCTCGCCGCCGCCGTGATCATGTGCTTCACCGTGCCGCTGTTCGGTGCGCTGTCGGACAAGGTCGGCAGGCGGCCGGTGTTCGCGGCCGGCGCGATCCTCGTCGCGGCCTTCGCGTTCCCGCTGTTCGCCCTGATCGAGACGATGTCGACCCCGCTGCTGTTCCTGGGCGTCATCGTGATCATGGGTCTGGGCCACCCGCTGATGTACGGGCCGCAGGCCGCGCTGTACTCCGAGATGTTCCCGCCGGAGGTCCGCTACAGCGGCGCCTCGCTGGGCTACCAGATCGGCGGCATGCTCGGCGGGCTCGTCCCGCTCGTGGCCAGCGCGTTGCTGCTGCGCTACGACAACGCGTCCTGGCCGATGGCCGCGCTGCTCGCGGCCATCGCCGTGATCAGCCTGCTGTCGCTGCTCACGATCCGCGCCCGCTACGCCGACGACCCCGCGAAGGAGACCACCGCATGAGCACACGTGTCCTCGAAGGGAAGACCGCCGCGGTCACGGGGGCGGCCCGCGGTATCGGGCAGGCGATCGCCACCGCGCTCGCCGCGGCCGGCGCCACCGTCGCCGTGATCGACAAGGACGCCGAGGGCGCCGGGACCGCCGCGGAGAAGGTCGGCGGCCCGGCCGTGGCGGCCGACCTCACCGACGCGGCCGAGGTCGAGCGGGCCCTGGCCGAGGTCGTCGACGCGATCGGCGCCCCCGACGTGTTCGTCAACAACGCCGGCATCCTGCGCGCCGGCGACCTGGTCACCTCCGCCGTCGACGACTGGGACGCCCAGTTCGCGGTCAACACCCGCGCGGCATACCTGTCGGTGCGGGCCGCGGCCGGGCACATGCGCGCCCGGGCGGGCAGCGGGTCCATCGTCGTGGTCACCTCGAACTGCGCGCGGACGCCGCGGATGGACCTCGGGGCCTACTGCGCGTCCAAGGCGGCGACCGACATGATGGCCCGCTGCCTCGCGCTGGAACTGGCGGGCGAGGGCATCCGGGTCAACACGCTGTGCCCCGGCTCGTGCGACACCGAACTGCAGCGCGAGCAGTGGCGACGCCTCGGGATCGGGCCGGAGCGCCAGATCGACGGCGACCCCGCGAAGTTCCGCACCGGGATCCCGATGGGCCGGCTCACCACCCCGCAGGACGTCGCCGATCTCGCGGTCGTGCTCGCGTCCGACGCGTCGCGGTTCGTCACCGGGCAGTCCTGGCACGTCGACGGCGGGCAGACGCTGCCGTGAACGACTTCGCAGGGAGAACGGCGCTCGTCACCGGCGGCGGCTCCGGCATCGGGCTGGCCACGGCACGACTGCTCGCCGAGCGCGGCGCGCGGGTCGCGGTCCTGGACCTCGACCCGACCGGTGTGCCCGAACCGCTCGTCGGCGTGCGCGCCGATGTCACCGACGAGGCCTCGGTGACGTCGGCGGTCGCCGAGGTGCTCGAGCGGTTCGGCGGGCTCGACGTGCTGGTGAACAACGCCGGCATCGGCGCCGCCGGCACCGTCGAGGCGAACGGGCTCGACGAGTGGTGGCGGGTGCTCGACGTCAACCTGCTCGGGCTGGTGCGGGTCACCCGGGCCGCGCTGCCCGCGCTGCGCGGCTCGGACGCGGCGGCGATCGTCAACGTCTGCTCGATCGTCGCCACGGCCGGGTTGCCGGACCGGGCGCTGTACTCCGCGAGCAAGGGCGCGGTGCTCTCGCTCACCCGCGCGATGGCCGTCGACCACGTCGGCGAGGGGATCCGGGTGAACTGCGTGAACCCCGGGACCGTCGACACGCCGTGGATCGGGCGGCTGCTCAGGGCCGCGGACGATCCCGGCGCCGAGCTCGCCGCGCTGCAGGCCCGGCAGCCGACCGGGCGGCTGGTGACGATGGACGAGGTCGCGCAGACGATCGCCTACCTCGCGAGCCCGCACGCGGCGTCCGTGACCGGTACCGATGTAGCGGTCGACGGCGGGATGTCCGGCCTGCGGGTCACGCGGCGCTGACCGATCGGCGTCCGATCAGCGGGGGCGCGCCCGGGACACGCAAGCTACGTTTGGGCCGCGACCGGATAGAGGAACGCGGATAGAGGAACGGAGGTGTGCCGTGGCGCTGGAGGCAGGCGTCCGGAGCGCGTTCGCCCGCGCGATCGGGGCCGAGAACGTGATCGACGATCCGGTGCGGTGCCGGTCCTACGAGTGCGACGGGCTCACCGGCTACCGGGTCGTCCCGGAGCTGGTACTGCTCCCCCGCGACGCCGAGGCGGTCGCGGCGGCGGTGCGGATGTGCGCGCAGCACAAGGTCCCGTTCGTCGCCCGTGGCGCGGGGACCGGGCTGTCCGGCGGCGCGCTGCCGGTGGCCGACGGCGTGGTGATCAGCCTGTCCCGGCTCAAGCGGGTGCTGGAGGTCGACCCGGTGAACCGGCGTGCGGTGCTGGAACCGGGCGTGACGAACCTGGAGATCACCGCCGCGGCGGCCCCGCACGGGCTGTACTACGCGCCCGACCCCTCCAGCCAGCAGGTCTGCACGATCGGCGGCAACGTCGCGGAGAACTCCGGCGGTGCGCACTGCCTCAAGTACGGCTTCACCACCAACCACGTGCTGTCGATGGAGGTCGTGCTGCCCGACGGTTCGGTGGTCACGCTGGGCGGCGACACCGCCGAGCAGGCCGGCCCGGACCTGCGCGGGGTGTTCCTCGGCTCCGAGGGGACCCTCGGCATCACCACCAAGATCACCGTGCGGCTGCTGCGCACCCCGGAGACGGTGCGCACGCTGCTCGCCGACTTCCCCTCCGTGAGCGCGGCGGGCGACGTCGTGAGCGACATCGTGGCCGCCGGCATCGTCCCGGCCGCGGTCGAGATGATGGACACCCTCGCGATCGAGGCCGCCGAGGAGGCCGTGCATGCGGGCTACACCGTCGGGGTGCCGGCCGCGCTGGTCGTCGAACTCGACGGCCCGGTCGAGGAGTGTGACGTCCAGTTCGAGCAGGTCAAGGCGATCTGCGACAAGCACGGCTGCACCCGGCTGCACATCGCCGGGGGCCCACAGGAGCGGGCGGCGATCTGGCGGGGCCGCAAGGCCGCGTTCGCGGCGGTCGGGCGGATCTCGCCGGACTACTTCGTCCAGGATGGCGTGGTCCCCCGCACCCGGCTGGCCGAGGTGCTCGACCGGATCGCACGCATGGGCCGCGACGCCGGGCTGCGGGTGGCCAACGTCTTCCACGCCGGTGACGGCAACCTGCACCCGCTGGTGCTCTACAGCGCCGCCGCCGGGGAGACCGAGCGCGCCGAGAAGCTGTCGGGCGAGATCGCCGAGCTGTGCGTGGAGCTGGGCGGCTCGCTGTCCGGGGAGCACGGGATCGGCACCGACAAGGCCTGCTCGATGCCCAAGATGTTCGGCGAGGACGATCTCGCGGTGATGCACCGCGTCCGCGGCGCATTCGACCCGGACGGCCTGTGCAACCCCGGCAAGGTGCTGCCCACGCCGCGGCTGTGCGGCGAGCGCCCGGGCAGGTACCGGCCCCACCCGCTGGAGGAGTCAGGAGTGATCGAGCGCCTGTGACCGCCGCCGACGACACCACCGCTCCCACCACCCTGCGCCCCACCGACCTGCGATCGGTCCGCGAGGCCGTGCTCGACTCGGCGGGCGGGCTCGCGATCGCCGGGGCCGGCACCGCCGCCGCCTGGGGCGGCGACCTCGATGCCGTCGACAGCGTCCTCGACATGACCGGCGTGACGGGGGTGATCGCGCACAACCCGGGTGACATGACCGTCTCGGTGCACGCCGGGACCCCGCTGCGCCGGCTGAACTCCGAGCTCGCACCGCACGGCCAGCAGGTGTCCCTCGACGCCGCGCGCATCGCCCGGGGCGCCACCGTCGGCGGGCTCGTCGCCACCGCCGACGCCGGACCGGCCGCGCTGGTCCACGGCTCGCTGCGTGACCTGGTCATCGGCACCACCGTGGTGCTGGCCGACGGCACGGTCGCCCGCAGCGGCGGGCACGTGATCAAGAACGTGGCCGGCTACGACCTGGCCAAGCTCGTCCACGGCTCCTACGGCACCCTCGGCGTCCTGGTCGAGGTCGTACTGCGGCTGCACCCGGTGCCCAAGCGCACCACGACCGTGGCGCTGGACTGTCCGCTCGCCGAAGCGTCCGGGCACGCCCGCCGCGTGCTCGACGGCCCCTACGAGCCGGTCGCACTGGAGTGGCGCTCGGACAGCGACGGCTCCGGGGACGGCCCCGCCGCCACCGAGGCCGGCCGGCTGCTCGTCCGCGTCGAGGGCACGGAGGACGCGTTGTCCGGGCGAGCTCGGCGGCTGCGCGCGGCGCTCGGCCCCGCCGCCACCGAGATCGCCGCCGACGCCGAGGCCGAGGAGTGGGCCGCGCACGCCGAGCGGGTCCGCGGCGGCCCCGGGCACGCGGTGCTCCGCCTCGGCGCCCTACCCTCGGCGCTGCCGGGTCTGCTGGCCGCGCTCCCGGGCGCCGCGACCCCGGACGCCGCCCTGACCATCGGTCTCGGCACCGGGGTGGCGACCGCCGCCCTCCCCGCGGACGCCGAGGCGATCGAGGCCGCCCACCGCGCGGTGCACGCCGCGGGCGGCACGTCCGCGCTGCGCGACCGTCCGACCGGTTTCGGTGGCCCCGCGTGGGGGCCGGCGCCGTCCGCCGTCGGCGTGCTGAAGGCCGTGAAGACCGCGCTCGACCCCGCCGGCCGGTTCGGGCCCGGCCGGTTCGCCCCCTGGTTCGAGCTCACGTCCCCTGGGAGGACCACGTGACCACCCCCGCCGGATCTCCCGAGACCAAGCTGCCGCAGAACGGGCCCAGCGCGTTCGACGCGCACCACCCGCCGCAGCGCGACCTGCTCGACGACTGCGTGCACTGCGGGTTCTGCCTGCCCACCTGCCCCACCTACCAGCTGTGGGGCGAGGAGATGGACTCCCCGCGCGGCCGGATCTACCTCATGGACCTGGCCGCGAAGGGCGAGATCAGCCTGGAGGGCCCCTTCACCGAGCACATCGACCGGTGTCTGGGCTGCATGGCGTGCGTGACGGCGTGCCCGTCGGGCGTCCAGTACGACAAGCTGCTCGAGTCGGTCCGCCCACAGATCGAGCGCAACGTGCCGCGGGAGAAGTCGGACAAGCTGTTCCGCGACGCGATCTTCGCGCTGTTCCCGTACAAGCGACGGCTGCGGGCCGCGGCCGTGCCCGGGGCGCTCTACCAGAAGGTGCGTGCCACCAGGCTCGGCCGGCGGGTGCTGCCGCGGATCCTGGACAAGCTCCCGGCCCGGCTGGCCGCGACCGAGTCGCTGCTCCCGCCGGTGCAGCTCAAGGAGGCGTTCGCCCGGCTGCCGGTGTACACCCCGGCCGTCGGCGAGCGCCGGGCGCGGGTCGCCCTGCTGTCGGGTTGCGTGCAGGACGTGTTCTTCCACCGGGTCAACGAGGCGACCGTGCGGGTGCTCGCCGCCGAGGGCTGCGACGTGGTCGTGCCCCGGGACCAGCAGTGTTGCGGGGCGCTGGAACTGCACGCCGGACGCGAGTCCGGCGCGCTGGCCCGGGCCAGGAGGACGATCGCACGCTTCGAGTCCCTGGACGTGGACACGATCGTCACCAACGTCGCCGGCTGCGGGTCGTCGATGAAGGACTACGCCCACCTGCTGGCCGACGACCCCGAGTGGGCCGAGCGGGCCGCGGCGTTCAGCGCCCGGGTGCGCGACGTGCACGAGGTGCTGGCCGATCTGGAGCCACGCGCGCCGCGGCACCCGATCCGCGGCCGGGTCGCCTACCACGACGCCTGCCACCTCGGACACGCGCAGAAGGTGCGGGCGCAGCCGCGCGCCGTGCTGCGCAGCATCCCCGACCTGGAGCTCCTCGACCTGCCCGAGGCCGAGCTGTGCTGCGGCTCGGCCGGCATCTACAACATGGTGGCGCCGGAGGCCGCCGCCGACCTGGGCGCCCGCAAGGCGGCCAACGTGCGGTCGGTGGATCCCGACATCATCGTCACGGCCAATCCGGGGTGCCTGCTGCAGATCGGTAAGCACCTCACCGGATCTGAAACCGATCCCGAGCGCGCTCCGGTCCCACTGCTGCACCCGGTGCAACTGCTCGACGCGTCGATCCGCGGGACGGTCGTACCGCGTACCTGATCGTGACCGGACCGTGCCGGGTTCACGGCTACCGCCCCCGGCATGGACTGGACCGAGCAGCTCGTCCGGCAGCTCGACCGGCACCGGGGTGCTCACCTGCAGCCCCAGGCTCGACGGGCTGACCGACGACGAGTACTTCTGGGAGCCGACGCCGGGCGCGTGGAACGTCCCCCGGGGGACGTCGGCGGCGCCGGTGCAGCGGGAGGCCATCCACCCCGGGGTCGAGGTACTACTGCTCCGCGATCTCCACCGCAGTCGGACACCGGGACGCGGACCGGGACGAAACCGTTCGATCATGACCCGAATGGCGCAGCTCGGCCTGCCGGTGGGCAATCGCGGGCGCAGACTCCGCGGTCATGAGGACCTGGACACCGACGTCCCTGGCGTCCGAGCAGTCCGGCGCGTTGCTCGCCGTCTACCAGCAGGATCCGGAGTTCCTGGGCGGCTCGCCGGGCCTGTCCGCGTTGGTGTCGGTGGTCCCGCTGGCGGTGGTGCTCGTGCTGCTCGGGGTGCTGCGGGTACGGGCGCAGTGGGCCGCGCTGGCCGGGCTCGCGGCGGCCCTCGGGGTGGCGATCGCCGGATTCGGGATGCCGGTCGGCATGTCGCTGTCCGCCGCGGCACACGGGGCGTTCTTCGGGCTCGTCCCGATCATGTGGATCGTGGTCAACGCCCTCTGGGTGTTCAACATGACCGTGGCGACGGGACACTTCGACGTGCTGCGGCGCAACTTCGGCACGCTCTCGGTCGACCGGCGGACCCAGGCGATCCTGGTGGCGTTCTGCTTCGGCGGCCTGCTCGAGGCGCTGGCCGGGTTCGGGGCCCCGGTCGCCATCACCTCGGTGATGCTGATGGCGCTGGGCTTCAAACCGATCAAGGCGGCGGTGCTGGCGCTGGTCGCCAACACCGCGCCGGTCGCGTTCGGCGCGATGGGCGTCCCGGTGATCACCCTGGCCCGGGTGACCGGGCTGCCGCTGGACCAGGTCGCGTCGATGGTCGGCCGGCAGACGCCGTTCCTCGCGCTGTTCGTTCCTCTCGTGCTCGTGTTCATCGTCGACGGGCGACGCGGCCTGCGGGAGGCGTGGGTGCCGGCGCTGGCGTGCGGCGTGGTGTTCGCCTTCGCCCAGTTCGTGACCTCGAACTTCGTCTCCGTCGAGCTGACCGACATCGTCGCCTCGCTGCTCGGCGCGATCACCGTCGTCGCGCTGGCCCGGGTGCGGCCGAACGCGGTGTGGGCGGCCCGCGAACCCGCGGTGGCGGCGGGGAGCGGCCCGGGGACCGCAGCCGCTCCTGATTCCCGCGCCGACGTGCGCCGGGCCTACGCCCCGTACGCGATCATCGTCGCGGTCTTCGCACTGGCCCAGCTGCCGGGCGTCAAGTCGGCACTCGACTCGTTGAAGCTCGCGTTCACCTGGCCGGGGCTGGACGTCGTCGACCGGACCGGCAAGCCGCACAGCACGACCCAGTACTCGCTGACCTGGCTCTCCACCGCCGGCACCCTGATGCTGATCGCCGGCGTGATCGTCGCGCTGGTGCTGGGCGTCGGCCTCGCCAGGTCGGTGCGGACCTACCGCCGCACCCTCGTCGAGCTGCGCTGGGCGATCCTCACCGTGGCCGCGGTGCTCGCCCTGGCCTACGTCATGAACGCGTCCGCCCAGACCACCGCGATCGGCCTGTTCGTGGCCGGGGCCGGTGGGGCGCTCGCGTTCCTGTCCCCGGTGCTGGGCTGGTTCGCCGTCGCCGTGACCGGTTCGGACACCTCCGCCAACGCACTGTTCGGGGCGCTGCAGGTGACGGCCGCCCAGGGCGCGGGCCTGCCGCCCGAGCTGCTGGCCGGGGCCAACTCCTCCGGCGGTGTGCTGGGCAAGATGCTGTCGCCGCAGAACCTGACCATCGCCGCCGCGGCGGTGAAGCTCGACGGGCAGGAGGGCGTGCTGCTGCGCAAGGTGATCGGCTGGAGTCTCGGGATGCTGGTGGTGCTCTCCACGATCATCGCGCTGCAGGCCACCCCGGTACTGGGCTGGATGCTGCCCTGACGGTGACCGGATGAACGACCGGATCGACGGGCTCGACGAGCGCCTGCGACGCATCGGACAGCACCCGTTCCGGGCCGGGTTCCGGCTCCGCGGCCGGGACCGGGCCGTCGTGGACCTTCGCGGGATCGGCACCGTCCGCCGGCACGCCGACGACCTGATCGGCAAGCGGCTCGCCCCGGCCCGGCCCCACAACGACGGCCGCCAGACCCCGTATCGCGGGCATCCCGTCTTCGTGGCCCAGCACGCCACCGCGACCTGCTGCCGCACCTGCCTGGAGCGCTGGCACGCCATCCCGGCCGGCCACGAGCTCGACGACGCGGAGCGCCACTACGTGGTCGAGGCGATCTGCCGCTGGCTCGTGGGCCAGTACGCTCCGGACGAGCCACCCCCGTGACCGGCTACCGGGCGAAGTGGTCCCATCCCGCGGGCTCCGCGTAGGGCCGGCCGTCGACCAGCACCCCGGGGCCGTCACCGGCTTCGCAGACGCGCCCGATCGCCGTCCAGCCCGGGGGCAGGGTCGCGTCCGGCGGGAACGTCGCGGCCAGGGCGTGGTCCTCGCCACCGGTGAGCATCCAGTGCAGCGGGTCGGCACCGAGCGCGGACGCCACCTCGGCCAGGCGCGCGGGCACCTGCAGGGTCGGGCTGCGGACGTCCACGAGCACGCCGGAGGCCTGCGCGAGGTGGCCCAGATCGGCCAGCAACCCGTCGGAGACGTCGATCATCGCGGTGGCACCGGCGATCGCGGCCTGGGGGCCGGCGGCGTAGGGCGGCTCGGGCACCCGGTGGGCGCCCACCACCGCCACCGGCGAGCGGAACCCCCGGCTCAGTACCGCGAGGCCCGCGGCCGCCCAGCCCACCCGGCCGCACAGCGCCACCACGTCGCCCGGGCGGGCGCCGGACCGGGTCACCGGCTCGCGGCCCTCCAGGTCGCCGAGCGCGGTCACCGAGACCACGAGGGTCGCCGACGACGCCACATCGCCCCCGACCAGGCCGACGCCGACCGCGGTCGCCTCGGCCCACAGCCCGTCGGCGAGCCCCTCCAACGTCTCCACCGGCGTCGACGCCGGGCACGCGAGGCCCACCAGCAGCGCCGTCGGCACCGCGCCCATCGCGGCCACGTCGGCCAGGTTCGCCGCCGCGGCCTTGCGGCCGACCTGTTCCGGGGTCGACCAGTCGAGCCGGAAGTGCACCGCCTCCACGAGCACGTCGGTGCAGGCCACCACCCGGCCGTCGGGCGCGGCGACCACCGCGGCGTCGTCCCCGGGACCCAGCAGGGTCCCCGCGGGCTGGCGCCGGTTCGCGGTCACACGAGCGATGAGCCCGAACTCACCCACCTCATCCAGTGTGTTCATTCCCTCGCTCGACCCGGTTGAGGCGCTCGACGATGGGGGCAACGCGGCTACCTCCGGTACGTTCGGTTTCCGACTTTCCTACCCGACACGACTCGACACACACGAAGCGACATGGAAGGGGCACGCCGTGGTGCAGGCTTACATCCTGGTCCAGACGGAGGTCGGCAAGGCGGCCGCCGTGGCATCCGAGATCGCCGCCATCCCGGGAGTGACGTCGGCCGAGGACGTGACCGGCCCGTACGACGTCATCGTCCGCGCCGAGGCCGACGACGTCGACAAGCTCGGACAACTCGTCGTCGCCCAGGTGCAGGGCGTCAACGGCATCACCCGCACGCTGACCTGCCCGGTCGTCAAGCTGGGCTGACGTGGTGACCGGCACGGAGACCGGACGGGAGCGTCTGCGCCCCGCAGTGATCGTCGCGATCACGTTGCCGGTGCTGCTGGCGGTCATCGTGGCCGCGATCGGGATCACGGTGCGGATCCGCGGGATCGACGGCGGCCCGGACGCCACGGCGGCCGCGCCGGCCGAGACCGGGCCGCTGGCGGTGGCCCCGGTCGACGCGCCGGGGGCGGGCGGCGGCGAGTGCGCCGCCCTGCTGGCGGCCCTCCCGGTCGGGCTCCCCGGCGACGACGGCGTGCTGCCGTCGCGGCCGCTCGCCGAGCCGGCGCCGGGGGTGCTGGCATGGGCGGCGTCCCCGCGGCCGGTCGTCCTGCGCTGTGGACTGCCGCGCCCTGTCGAGCTGAACCCGGCCTCGGCCCTGCTGGAGATCAACGGGGTGCGGTGGCTGCGGCTCACCGACACCGCACCGGACTCGGTCCTCGCGACCTACGTCGCGGTCGACCGGCCCGTCTACGTCGTGCTCACCGCCCCGTCGACCGTCGGTAGCGGCCCGCTGCAGGCGGTCTCCGATGTGATCCGCTCGACCCTGCCGGCCACCGAGGTCGCCGTCCGCTGACCCGCGGGCCCCGGCCGCGTCGTCAGCGGAGTCCGGTTCCCCGCGCGACGGCCGTCTCCACCAGCGTGGCCAGCAGCGTCGGGTAGTCGACCCCGGTCACCGCCCACATCCGCGGGTACATCGAGATCGGGGTGAACCCGGGCATCGTGTTGACCTCGTTGACGGTCAGCTCGCCGTCCGGCCCGACGAAGAAGTCCACCCGGGCCAGGCCCTGGCAGTCCAGCGCCCGGAACGCGGCGACGGCGAGCTCCCGCAGCCGCTCGGTGACGGCGTCGTCGAGCTTGGCCGGGATGTCGAACTCGCAGACGTCGTCGAGGTACTTGGACTCGAAGTCGTAGAACTCCGGGGAGGTGCCGCCCGGTCCGGGGCCGACCAGCCGGATCTCGGCCGGCACGCTGGCCCGCACCGAGCCGTCGGGGAACTCCAGCACCCCGCACTCCACCTCACGGCCCACGACGGCCGCCTCGACCAGAACCTTCGGGTCGTGCTCGCGGGCGGTGGCGATCGCGGAGTCCAGGTCGGCCCAGTCGGTGACCTTGGTGATCCCGACCGACGACCCGGCACGCGCGGGCTTGACGAAGACGGGCAGCCCGAGGCGGTCGCGCTCGGCGCCGGTCAGCGTCGCGGTGCCGCGGCGGAGCACGACGAGGTCGCCGGCGGGCAGCCCGTCGGCGGCCAGCAGCTTCTTGGTGAACTCCTTGTCCATCCCCGCGGCGCTGGCGAGCACCCCGGCACCGACGTAAGGCACCCCCGCCATCTCCAGGAGTCCCTGCAGCGTGCCGTCCTCACCGAACGGGCCGTGCAGCACCGGGAAGACGACGTCGACCCCGGAGAACACCTGGCCCGCCCGGTCGGACTCCAGGAGCACGAGACCGCCGCGGGTCGGGTCGCCGGGCAGTGCCAGTGCGGTACCGCCCGCGTCGACGGACGGCAGCGCCCGCTCGGTGATCTGCAGCCCCGCCGGGTCGTCGGTGCCCAGCACCCAGGCGCCCTCGGGGGTGATGCCGACCGGCACGATCTCGAAGCGCTCACGGTCCAGGTAGGACAGCACGCTCCCGGCCGACACGCACGAGATGGCGTGCTCGCTGCTGCGGCCGCCGAACACCACGGCCACCCGCAGGCGGCGCCGGCTCGGATCTGCGTGCGCGGTCATGGCCGCCGAGGGTAGCCGCGGCCCGCCCGCGCGTCGTGGGCGGCGTGACGACTCGGGGCATCCGCCCCGTTCAGGCCCCGAAGCGCTGCTCCAGTTCACCGATCTCGGGTAGCCCGATGAGGTCGGTGAACTCGCCGAACGTCGGCAGCCCGGGCAGGGCCGCTGTCGGCGTGCCGTCGGCACGGAGGGTCTCCAGCAGCGCCCGGATGCCGGCGGTCGCCGCCAGCAGGGTGCCGATCGGGAAGAGCACCAGGGAGAACCCGAGTTCGGCGATCCGTTCCAGGGACAGCGCCGGGGTCCGGCCGCCCTCGGCCCAGTTGAACACCAACGGTGCCACCCCGCGCAGCTCCTTCGCGACCCGCGCGATGTCGTCCTCGCTGGTGGGCGCCTCGACGAAGAGCACGTCCGCGCCCGCCTCGGCATAGGCCCGGGCGCGGGCGATCGCCGCGTCCAGCCCCTCGACGGCCGCTGCGTCGGTGCGGGCGATGAGCAGGAAGTCCGGGTCGCGCCGAGCGGCGACGGCGGCGCGGATCTTGCCGGCCATCTCCTCGGCCGGGATCACCGCCTTGCCGCTCATGTGTCCGCACTTCTTCGGCATCGCCTGGTCCTCGAGGTGGACGCCCGCCACCCCGGCCTGCTCGTACGCGGCCACGGTGCGCAGCACGTTGATCGCGTTGCCGTAACCGGTGTCGGCGTCGGCGATGACGGGCGTGTCGACGGCGGCGACGATCCGGCGGGCGTTGTCGACCATCTCGGAACCGGTGAGCAGCCCGACGTCGGGCCGGCCGATCAGCGACGCCGTCGTCCCGAAACCGGTCATGTAGACGACGTCGAACCCGGCCTGCTCGATCAGCCGCGCGGACAGTGCGTCGTACGCGCCGGGGGCCACCAGCGGCCGGCCGCTCGCCGCGGCGGTCAGCAGCTCGCGCAGCCGGGCCCGGGGGGGTGTCGGCGCGCTCAGCAGATCGGCCACGAAGATCCCTCATTTCCTCGTTGCATACAGATACAAGAAAACTACGACTCGTTCGTGGACATCGGAAGCACTCCCCCCTACATTGCACACAATTCGAGGCCGAGTGAAAGAGGTCACGCGTGACGCGGGCATCGGAACGGGCGCTCGAGGCGGTGCGGGAGATGATCCTGCGCGGGGATGTCGCGCCCGGGCTGCGCCTCGGCGAGGTCGAGCTGGCCGAACGCCTGGGCGTCAGCCGGACCCCGGTGCGCGAGGCCCTGACCCGGCTCGCCGCCGAGGGTCTCGTCGAGATCAGCCCGAACCGCGGGGCGCGGGTCACCAGCTGGTCGATCGCCGAGCTGGAGGGCGTGTTCGACCTGCGGGCGGCGTTGGAGCCGCGGGCCACCGCGCGGGCGGTGTCCCGGGCGGACGCCGCGGATCTCGCCGCGCTCGACGCCCTGGCCACCGAGATGCTCGCCGTCGGCTCCCCCGGCCCCGGCCAGGACCTCGACGCGCTGGTCCCGCTCAACCGCGAGTTCCACGGCCGGCTCGTCACGCTCGCCGACCACCCCGCCCTCGCCGCCGCGCTGGCCGGGGCCATCCACGCGCCGATCGTGCTGCGCAACTTCCACGCCTACGGCGACGCGTCGCTGCTCCGCAGCCTCTCCCACCACGCCGAGATCGTCGCCGCGGCGCGCGCCGGGGATCCGGAGTGGGCACGGGCCGTGATGACCGCACACATCCACAACGCCCGGGCCGTGATGGTCCGCGCCGCCGCTGATGCGCAGAACGAGAAGGAGACAGGCTCATGACCTACCGGCTCGGTGTCGACGTCGGCGGTACCTTCACCGACGTGCTGCTGGTCGAGGAGGCCAGCGGCGCGACATGGCGGGCGAAGACCGCCTCCACCCCGGCCGACCAGGCGGTCGGGGTGCTCAACGGCGTCGGCAAGGTGTGCGCCGAAGCCGGCATCGAGCTCAGCGACGTCGCCCAGGTTCTGCACGGCACCACGGTTGCGACCAACGCGATCCTCGAGGGCAAGGGCGCGGTCGTCGGGCTCGTCACCACCAGGGGCTTCCGGCAGGTGCTCCAGATCGCCCGCTCCTACGTCCCCGGTGGGCTCGCAGGCTGGATCATCTGGCCCAAGCCGGAGCCGCTGGCGGCGCTGGAGAACACCGTCGAGGTCGACGAGCGGATCGGCAGCGACGGTTCGGTCGTCCGCGAGCTCGACGAGGACGACGTCCGCACCCAGCTCCGCAAGCTCGCCGGTCGTGGCATCCAGGCCCTCGCCGTCGCACTGATCAACTCCTTCGCCGACCCCACGCACGAGAAGCGGATCGCCGTGATCGCCGCCGAGGAGTTGCCCGGCGTGCCGGTGTCGCTGTCCTCCGATGTGCTCCCCGAGCTGCGCGAGTACGAGCGCACCGTGACCACGGTGGCCAACGGGTACGTCCAGCCGCAGGTCAAGCGCTACCTCGAGACGTTGTCGGGCCGGCTCGGCGCGGGCGGGGTGGCCGGCGAGCTGGCGATCCTGCGCAGCGACGGCGGACTCTCCGCCGCCGCTGCCGCGGTGTCGGCCCCGGTGACGATGCTGCTGTCGGGGCCGGCGGGCGGCGTGACCGGCGCGGTGTGGGTCGCGGAGCAGTGCGGTTACTCCGATCTGATCACCTTCGACATGGGCGGCACGTCGACCGACGTCGCACTCGTCCAGGGCCTCACCCCGCGGATCGGCCGGGAGACCAAGGTCGGCGACCTCACCGTCCGGGCCTCGAGCGTGGACGTCCGCACGGTCGGAGCGGGTGGCGGCTCGATCGCGCACGTACCCGAGCTGACCAGGGCGCTGCGCGTCGGCCCGCAGTCCGCGGGCGCCGACCCGGGCCCCGCGGCCTACGGCAAGGGCGGCACCGAACCGACCGTGACCGACGCGAACGTCGTGCTCGGCTACCTGCCCCCCACGCTGGCCGGCGGCGAGATCACACTCGACGTCGAGGCCGCCCGGACCGCCGTGTCGAAGGTGTCCGAGGCGATGGGGCTGCCCTCGCCCGAGGCCGCCGCGGCCGGGATCGTCGACATCGTCAACGAGAACATGCTCGGCGGGCTGCGGCTGGTCAGCGTGCAGCAGGGCTTCGACCCGCGCGAGTTCGCCCTCGTCGCGTTCGGCGGCGCCGGTCCCCTGCACGCCAACGCACTGGGGAGGCTGACCGGGGCCTGGCCGGTGATCGTCCCGCCGTCCCCGGGGGTGCTCTGCGCACTCGGCGACGCCACGACGTCGCTGCGCGACGAGACCGCACGGACCGTGTTGCGCCGGTTCGCCGACCTGTCGGGGGCGGAGCTCGGCACGATCCTCACCGAACTCGCCGACGAGGCGGGTGAGCGGCTGGCCGCCCAGGGCGTGGCCCGCGCCGACCAGACGGTCGGGTTCCAGGTCGACGTCCGCTACCACGGGCAGGGCTTCGAGATCGCCGTCGACGTCGACCCGAGCTGGCTGGAGGACCGGGGCAAGGCGCTGGAGCGGCTCGCGGGCGGCTTCGACGCCGAGCACGAGCGGCTGTTCTCGTTCCTGCTCGACGTGGACCACGAACTGGTCAACGCCCGCGCCACGGTGTCCGGGCCGCGGCCCGAGGTCGCGGCGGTGACGCTGCCCGAGGGCGACGGGGACCCGGCCGCGGCGCTGGTCGACACCCATCCGATCCACGTCTCGGGTGCGAGCGTGCCGGCCGGCATCTACGACCGCGCCAAGCTGCGCGCGGGCGACGTGGTCACCGGACCCGCAATCGTCACCGAGATGGACTCGACCACTCTCGTGCTGCCCGGCCACGCCGCCACCGTGCACCCGTCCGGCAGCCTGTTGATCAACCCCGTGCAGGAGGGCTGACGCGACATGGCACGCATCATCGAGACCGCGACCGGGCCGATCGAGAAGGTCGAGAGCGGTGCGGTCGACCCCGTCACGCTGGACCTCATCGAGAACGGGCTGCGCAATGCCCGCTACGAGATGGACGAGGTGCTGTTCCGCACCGCCCTGTCCCCCGGCATCCGCGAGCAGCACGACGAGTTCCCGCTGATCGGCGACCCGAGCGGGAAGATGGTCGTCGGCCAGTTCGGGCTGTCCATCCCGGACTTCCTGGAGGGCTTCGACGACACCGTCGAGGAGGGCGACGTCCTGCTGACCTCCGACCCGTACGCCTGTGGGGCGGCGATCAGCCACGCCAACGACTGGCTGATCGTGCTGCCGATCTTCCACGAGGGCCGGGTGGTCGGCTGGGCGTCGATGTTCGGGCACATGTCCGACGTCGGCGGCAAGACGCCCTGCTCGATGCCCACGGACGCGCGGACGATCTACGAGGAGGGCGTGGTCATCCCGCCCTTCAAGCTGTACTCACGCGGGACGCTCAACGGGGACGCACTCAAGATCATCCTGAACCAGGTCCGCATGCCGGACTGGAACCGTGCCGACCTCAACGGTCTCGTCGCCGCCTGCCGCACCGCGGGCCGCCGCGTGGTCGAGATGTGCGAGCGGTTCGGCACCGCGACGTACCTGTCCGCGCTCGACGCCCTGCTCCAGCGCAACTACGACGCCATGAAGATCCTGCTGGCCGCGGTGTTCGAGGAGGGCAGGACGCTGCGCTTCACCGACTACATCTGCGACGACGGCGTCGGCAACGGGCCGTACGAGCTGACGCTCTCGCTCACCCGGCACGGGGACAAGGTGCACCTGGACTTCACCGGGTCCTCGCCGCAGGCCGCCGGGCCGATCAACTACTACATCAACGAGAACCTCACCCGGATGTTCTTCGGGATCTACATGATCACGGTGGCCGACCCGCAGATCCTGTGGAACGACGGCTTCTATCCGCTGGTCGACGTGACGATCCCGGACGGGTCCTACTGGAAGCCCAAGCACCCGGCGTCGCTCAACGGCCGCAACCACGGCATCGGGCGGGTGTTCGACCTGTTCGGCGGGCTGCTCGGGCAGACCAACCCGGCGCTGCTCAACGCGGCCGGCTTCTCGTCCAGCCCGCACTTCATGTACTCCGGCCACTACTCCTCCGGGGAGCGGAAGGGGGAGTGGTTCCAGCTCTACTCGATCGGCTTCGGCGGCATCCCCGGGCGCCCACTCGGTGACGGCCCGGACGGCCACTCGCTCTGGCCGAGCTTCGTCAACATCCCGTGCGAGTACCTCGAGTCGTACTACCCGTTGCGCATCGACAAGTGGGAGACCGTGGCCGACACCGGCGGAGCCGGCCTGCACCGCGGCGGCAACGGCGTCGACGTCGCCTACGCCTTCGAGGAGCCGGGCACGATCGCCATCCACGACGACCGCTGGCTGACCTACCCCTGGGGAGTCAACGGCGGCGCACCGGGCGCCCGCGGCACCAAGTGGATCGAGCGCGCCGACGGCAGCCGCCAGGTGCTGCCCTCCAAGTGCCACGACGTGCCGGTCTCGCCGGGTGACGTGCTGCACTTCGTCACCTGGGGCGGCGGCGGCTGGGGCGACCCGCTGGAGCGCGATCCCGCGCTCGTCGGGCTCGAGGTGGCCCGTGGACTGGTCACCGTCGAGGGCGCCCGGCGCTACGGCGTCGTGTGTGCCGCCGACGGCACCGTCGACGACGCCGCGACCGCGACGTTGCGCGCCGAGATGCGGGCGTCGCGGCCGGCGGAGCTGCCGACCTTCGACATGGGCCCGCCCATCGAGGTGCTCCTGGAGCGCTGCGAGGCCGAGACCGGGCTGCCGGCGCCGAAGCGCCCGGTGTGGACGGCGCAGTCGTCGTGACCGGCCCGCACGGCACCGCGTTCTCCGGGCGGGTCGGCTGGGGGTCACGACCGGCCCTGCTGGTGATCGACATGGTGCGCGCCTACACCGCGCCGGGCGGGCCGTTCGAGCTGCCCGAACCGGGCCCGGCGCTCGCGGCGTGCGCCGAACTGGTGGACACCGCCCGTGCCGGTGGCCACCCGGTCCTCTGGACGGTCGTGCGGTACGCGTCCGGCCTGGCCGACGGTGGGCTGTTCGTCCGGAAGGTGCCCGCGCTGGCGGCGTTCGCCGAGGACGCCGACGGCGGCTGGGGGGAGATCGCGCGGCCGCTGAAGCCCCAGTCCGGGGAACCGATGGTGGTCAAGCAGTACGCGTCGGCGTTCTTCGCGACCTCGCTCGCCTCCACCCTGGCCGCGGCCGGGGTGGACACCGTCGTCGCGTGCGGCGTGTCCACCTCCGGCTGCGTCCGGGCATCGGCCACCGACGCGCTGCAGCACGGGTTCCGCCCGCAGGTGGTCCACCAGGCGTGCGCGGACCGGACACCGGAGCTCCACGCGGCGAACCTCGCGGACCTGGACGCGAAGTACGCCGACGTGGTCGATCTCGACGATGCGCTGGCCCGGCTCCGGGGGGACTGACGTACGGAGTTGTCCACAGGTTCGTCATGCCACCGCACCCGGAACCGCAGCTCCTGACCGGTCTGGCTCAGGTTCTGGCCGGGCTGCGCGACGAGCTGATCGCGTCGCCGGACCCGGGATCGGCCCTGTTCACCCTGGAACGGCTGGGCCACGACGTACCGCGGCCTGCCGACCTCGCGTGGGCCGAGGCGCTCGGGACGGCCTGCGGCCGGGCTGAGGTGCCGCTGCCCGGGGTCTTCCTGAGCACCGGCAGCGGCGTGCAACGACTTCGGTGAGAGCGCGGTCAGTCGCCGGCCTGTACCGCACCGCCGTCGAAGGGCTCGACGGTGAAGAGCACGTGCCCGCCGGACCCACCGGGCGTCCGGTCCGCGGCTGCCTTCAGCACACCGGCGGTATCCGTCGCATCGAGTTCGGCGAGCAGTCTGGCGAGCGCGAGGGGGGCACCGCTGGGCTGGGCGGGGGTCTGTACGACCGTGCGATGCAGGGACGTGATCTCCCAGCCCCCCGGGCCGCCGCTACCGGCCGGCAGCGCGACCACGATGTCGAGCAGCCAGTGGGAGGGCTTCCCGGCCAGTTCCGGGGTCGGGTGCGAGTCGATGCCGACGATCTGGTCGGCGCGGAGCAGACCGTCGTGCTGGGTCTGGATCCACAGGTGGGTCAGAACCATGCCGTCCTCCTGGGCCTCGAACGATGCCAGCTACCGAACCGAGTCTCACGTCTCGGAGCAAGAGCAGGCCGGTCCCACCGCCCGCCACCGCGCTACAGCATCGACCGCACCGCCACCGCCATCTCCCGGGGCGCCTCCAGCGGCACGAAGTGCCCGACGTCGTCGAGGACGGTCATCGTGTGCCCGGGCAGGGTCTCGTCGAGACCCTCGGCGAAGGGCAGGGGGAAGATCGGATCGGCCGCCCCCCACAGGACCGCCGCCGGTACCGCGACCCCGGGCTGCGGTGGCGCGGACCGGGCCGCCATCGCGGCGAAGACGGTCGAGGAGCCCGAGCGGTACCAGTTGAGGCTGGCCGAGAACGCCCCCGGTTCTGCGTAGGTGCGGACCAGCGCGGCCATGTGATCAGGGCCGAAGGACGCGTGACGGTGGCCCCAGTGGTCGTAGAAGTACCGCAGGTAGGCCTCGATCGCGGCCGGCTCGCCGTCGATCAGCTCGTCGGCCAGGCTGAGCCGGTGGAAGTCCTGATACCAGAACTCGCCCCGGTGGTCCGGCGACAGGGCGAGCCGCCCGGCGCCGGGATGCATCGGGTTGCCGAGCACCAGGCCCGTGACGCGCTCCGGCACGTCGCGGGCGACCTGGATCGCGACCGCCGACCCGATGTCATAGCCGACCAGCACCGCCGCGGCGATGCCCAGGTCGTCGAGCACGCCCCGCACCACGGCGGCCTGAGCGTCGCGCCCGTACTCCCGGACGTGCAGGTTCGGGCGGTCCGACGCCCCGAAACCGCGCAGGTCGATCGCGATGACGTCGGCGTCCTCCTCCAGCAGCGGCCGCAGCCGCCTGTAGTCGAACCAGAACCCCGGCCACCCGTGCAGGCAGACGACCGGCGGGCCCGAGCCACCGCGCGTGTAGTGCACCCGATGGCCCTGCCGGTCGAGCAGGAATCCGTGTCCCCAGGCTTCGTGCTCCGGCTCGCCCGCGAGCCAGGACGTCACTCCATCTCCTCCAACTGCTTGCCCTTCGTCTCCGGCACCGGGCGGAGGACGAAGACGAACGACAGCACGGCGAACGTGGTGTAAGGACCGTAGGCCAGACCGAGGCCGCCGGCGGCCGGCGGCGGGAACGTCGTCGAGACGAGGAACGCGGTCGCGGCCAGGAGCACCGCGCGTCCGGTGTCGTACCCCTCGGCCTGCTGCGTGCTCGCCCGTGCGATCTGCGTACGCGACCGGGGCGGGCCGATCCCGCCGGATCGGGGTAGGCCCGGCCGGGTCAGGGCGAACCCGGCTGCCCCGCTCTGACCAGCACCGCCCGGGCCATTCGCACATGCACGTCGTCGATCATCTCGCCATCCAGCAGGCCCACCCCGCCGGTCGCCGCCGCGAGCACCGCGCGGGCGTGCGCGACCTCCTCGGCGGACGGGGTGAACACCCGGTGCGCGAGGGCGACCTGCTTCGGGTGCAGGCACAGCTTGCCGGGGTAGCCCAGCGCTCGCGCCCGCTCGGCGTCGGCGAGGAACGCGTCGTCATCGTGCACGGCGACGACCACCTGGTCGAGCGCGATCACCCCGGCCAGCCGGGCGGCCAGCGCGACCTGGCTGCGGGCGTACAGCACTTCGGCGCCCTCGGCCGTGCGCCGACCGCCGAGGTCGGCGATGTAGTCCTCGGCACCGAAGTACGCCGCGACGACACCCATCGCCGCACCCGCCGCGAGCAGCTCGCGACTGTCGGCGACGCCCAGCGCGGTCTCCAGGCCCGCGACCACGACCGCGTCCGGGCGGCCGTGATCGGCGAACAGCGCCCGCAGCTCCGCGAGCTGGCCGGACCGCTCCAGCTTGGGCAGCACCACCCCGTCGGCCCGGGTGCCCGCGACAGCGGCGACGTCGTCGGCGAACCAGGGACTGTCGGGCACGTTGACCCGGACCAGAACCAGCGTCGAGGCAGGCACCTCGAGCCCTGCGAGCGCCTCGACCACGGTGCGCCGCGCGGAGCCCTTGTCCCCCGCGGCCACCGCGTCCTCGAGGTCGAGCACCACGCCGTCCGGCCCGGGCCGGCCGACCTTCGCGATCATGTCCGCCCGGCCGCCGGGGACGAAGAGCAGGCTGCGCAGCGCTCCGATCTCAGTCACCCGCGGACCCCTGCGGGCGGCACCGCATGAACGCCGCGCGGGTGGCCCGGCAGACCACTTCGCCGTGCTGGTTGATGCCCTCGTGCCGGAAGGTGACCACCCCGGCGTCCGGCCGCGACGACGACCGCCGGGCGTCGGTGACCTCGGTGACCACGTGGATCGTGTCCCCGGCGAACACCGGCTTGGGGAACGCGATCTCGGAGAACCCGAGGTTGGCGATGGTGGTGCCGAGCGTGAGCTCCGGGACGGCCAGACCCACCACCAGCGCGACCGTGAACATCGAGTTGACCAGCGGCCTGCCGAACTCGGTGCCGGCCGCGAACTCCGCGTCGAGGTGCAACGGCTGCGGGTTCATCGTCATCGTGGTGAACAGGACGTTGTCGGTCTCGGTGACGGTGCGGGTGATCGCGTGCTCGATCACCGTCCCGACGGGCAGTTCCTCGAACCAACGGCCCATCGATCGGTCCGGGCGTGCGCTCACGACCACCTCCAGCCTGCGTGACGACGCCGAGTGCGCCGTGAGCGCATCCTGCCCGAGCCGCCGGAGATGATCGAGAGGTCAGCCGACCCAGACCGCCGGCCGGCGGTCCGCCCAGCCGATCGCCCGCTCGAGATCGCCGGCCAGCGCGAGGAGTACCGACTCGCGCCCCAGCCCCGTTCCGAACTGCACGCCGATCGGCCAGCCCTCGGCCGACCACCCCAGGGGCAGCGAGACCGCCGGCATCCCGGTCACGTTGGCGACCCCGGTGAACCCGGCGAAGGAGAAGATGCGCTCGTACCAGCCACGCGCGTCCAGCGTCGGGTCGTTCGCGTTCAGGTACCCGAGCGGCGTGTTCGGGGCGCACGCGGTCGGCGTGAGCAGCACGTCGTGCTCGGTGAAGAACGCGGCGACCGCGCGGGTGGTCGCGTTGAACACCCGGTCGGTGGCGTAGAGGTCGGACGCGCGCAGCGTCCGGCCGTGCTCGGCGCAGGCCAGCGTCGTCGCCTCGAGGGTGTCCGGTCCGGGTGTGGCGCCCAGCGCCGCGGCGAGCGTGTCCACCGCGTCGGCGAGGAAGCTGCACCAGGCCACCAGGTTCGCGGCGTCGAACTGCTCGGCGTCGACGGCGGGCGCGGCCTCGACCACCAGGTGGCCCATCGACTCCAGCTGGTCGGCGACGCGGCGCACGGCGTCGACGCACTGCTGATCGGTGGACCCGGGCCCCGAGGACGGGGTGGTGCTGACGGCGACGCGCAACCGCGGGCTACCGGCGCGCACCTCCTCGGCGTAGGGGCGCACCGGGGCGGGCAGCAGGTAGCGGTCGCCCGGCTCGGCGCCGTGCACGGCGTCCAGCAACGCCGCGCAGTCACGCACCGTGCGGGTCAGCACGAACTCGATACCGAGGCCCAGCAGCGGATCGGCATAGTCCGGGCCGACCGTGGTCCGGCCACGCGTCGGCTTCAGCCCGACGAGCCCGCAGGCCCCGGCCGGGATGCGGATCGAGCCGCCGCCGTCGCTGGCCGACGCCACCGGCAGCGCCCCGGCCGCCACGAGCGCGGCCGAGCCGCCGCTGGACCCGCCAGGACTGCGTTCGGTGTCCCACGGGTTGCGCGTCGACCCGTTCGCCACCGGCTCGGTGTTCGCGTTGAACCCCATCTCCGGGGTCGCGGTGACGCCCATCGTGGCCAGGCCCGCCGCGCGGAAGCGCGCCATCAGGTAGGTGTCCTCGGGCATCACGATCCCCTCGCCGAGCAGCCGGGTACCGGCCCGCTGCGGGACACCGGCCGCATGGATGATCAGGTCCTTGATCGCGAAGGGCACGCCGCCGAACGGACCGTCCGCGTTGTGTGCCAGCGGCTCGGTGAACCGCTTGTCCACCAGCGCGTTGAGTTTCGGCTGCACCGCGTCGAGCGCGGCGGCCGCGGCGGCCTGCACCTCCCCGGCCGAGACCGCACCGTTCCGGATGAGCTCCGCCAGGCCCGTGGCGTCGTGCGCGGCGTACTCGTCGACCCGCATGGTTCCTCCTCGCGCTCCGACCGGGCGGCCAGGGCGCGGCGACGATAGGCGGCACCCCGCGCGCCGACATCGGCCGATCAACCGATGTGCATCCGGACGGCCCCTTGTGCGCATCCGCACGACCCGTAACGTCGGCGCAGTGACGCCGGACACACGACTGCAGACCGCGCGTGAGCTGCGTGGCTTCCTGCGCCGCAGCCGCCGTCCGGCGACCGGCCCGACCGGTGTGCTCTGCACGGCGCTCGAGACCCTGCACGGCGTCCTGCCCTACGACTGCGCCGCCTTCGCCCGCTGGGACCCGGTGGCCTGCCGGCACGTCACCCTGGCCGGCATCGGCTACCCGGCGGCGGTACTGCGGTTCCTCGACACCCGGATGCACGCCGACCCGCTGTTCGCCGAGGTGCACCGCAACGGCGGCCCGTTGCGGGTGCGCGACATCCCGCGGCCCCGGCGCCGCGGGGAGATCTTCGAGACGGTCATCGAGCCGCTCGGGTTCGCCGACGGGCTCACCCAGTGCCTGTTCGCCCGTGACGGCCGGTACCTCGGCATGCTCAACGCCAGCACGATGGACCGCCGCCATCCCGACGACGACGCGGTCGCGCTGCTCGACCTGCTCGCCGACGACCTCGCCGCGACCCTGGACCCGTTGCCCGCGGCGGTTCCCGCGACCGGGGCGCTGGCCGACGGCCGCACCGAGGGGATTCTCGTCACGGCGGCCGCACGGACGGTGGCGCTGTCCGGGGGCGCCCGGCCGGAGCTCGCGGCGCCCGGCTCCCCGCTGCGCCCGCTGCTCGACGACCTGCTGGCCGGCCGGGAACCGCCGGGAGCCCTGCTCGTGCTGCTCGGCACCGATCTGCTGGCGGTGAGCCTGTGCGGCGGCGCGCACGGTGTCGTCGTCCTGCACCGCACGGCCGATCCGCCGTTCGGCCTGACCCCCCGTGAGCTCGAGGTGCTCGACGCGGTGTCCCGCGGCCGGACCAATGCCGAGACGGCCCGCGCGCTGCGGGTCTCACCGCGGACCGTCGCCACGCATGTCGAGCACGTGCTGGCCAAGACCGGCTGCCCCAACCGGGCGGCCGCCGCGCGGTTGGCCACTCGGCTGGGCCTGCTGGTCCGAGGCCGGCCGGTCAGGACGCCGGGGTCACGTTGTTGTTGACCTGGAACAGGTTCGTCGGGTCGTACTGTGCCTTCACCTGCCCCAGCCGCAGCAGGTTGCGCCCGAAGGCGGTGTCCGTCCCGGCGCGCACCGGCTCGTCGTCCAGGCCGGTGAAGTTCAGGTACACCGCGCCGGTGCCGTGCTTGCGGACCTCATCCCAGCGCGACCGCACCCACGACACGATCGAGCGGTCCTGGTCGGGATCGGTCCACATGCCGTCGATCGAGACCATGTAGGGCGGCTGCCGCTGGGCGAAGGCGGTGGACTCCGGGTCGACCGCGCTGAGCGCGCCGCCCATGTGGAACGTGTTGACCAGCGTGATCGGTGCCGGCCGGTCCTGCGCGGCCGCGTCGATGGCCGCGATCGCCTCGTCGGACAGGCTGTCGAGGTACTGCGACTTCCAGTACGAGCGCAGCGTCTGCCGCGGGAAGAAGGCGTCGAAGCCGGACTGCACCGCGGTGAAGGGCGTCGGCCCGGACATGTCGAACAACGGGGTGGCGAGTTCCCGCAGCGGGGCCAGGACCTCGGCACCGCGATCCGGGTCTCCCGCGTACACCCCGCCGACGATCGCGACCCGCCGGTCGTGGATCACCTCGGGCATGCCGGGTACTGCGGGGAAGGTGATGGTCAGCACGACCGAGGTGACGTCGTCGGGCGCGGTCGCGGTGTAGTCGCGCCAGCCCTCCAGGATCTGCCGCAGATCTTCCAGCGGGTAGAACGGCGCCGCGAAGGCGACGATCGGGCCCACCGGGTGCAGCCGGAACGTGAAGGACGTGACGACCCCGAAGTTGCCGCCGCCGCCGCGCAGCGCCCAGAACAGGTCCGGTTCGCTGTCCGCCGACGCCGTCCGAACGGTCCCGTCGGCACACACCACCTGCGCCTCCACGAGGTTGTCGCTCGACAGCCCGTACCGGCGCCGCAGCCACCCGTAGCCGCCGCCCAGGGTGAGCCCGGCGACGCCGGTGTCGGAGACGACGCCACCGGGGGTGGCCAGCCCGATCACCTGCGTCTCGCGGTCGACGTCCCCCCACAGCGCACCGCCCTGCACGTGGGCGAGTCGGCGGAGCGGGTCCACCTGGACGCCGTTCATCGCGGAGAGGTCGATGAGCAGGCCGTCGGAGACGGTGGACAGCCCGGAGACGGAGTGACCACCGCCCCGCACGGCGACGAGCAGGCCGTGCTCCCGGGCGAACCGCACGGCGTCGACGACGTCCGCCGTGCCGCTGCAGCGCGCGGTGAGGGCGGCCCGGCCGTCGTGCATCGGGTTCCAGGCGGGCCGCGGCTCCTGCTCGGGGTCGAGCGGCCGGTCCAGCAGGGAACCGCGCAATCCTGCTCGCAGGGCCTCCACGGCCTCGTCGGTCAACTGCCTGCTGGCGCCGTCGACGCCGGTGAGCGTGATGGTCATCGTCGGGTTACCTCCCGTGGGGGTGCTGCGGGAACACCGGATGGCCCGTCCGGTTCACCGGCGGGCTCGGGGCACAGCGAGCGGGCGAGGTTACTCCGGGTCGGATGGGCCCACAGCCGCCGTTCGGCCCTTCGCCGGCCTGCCGACCGGCCCTGCTCAGCGGGGGGGGTGCGCGGCGAGGACGTCCGCGACCACGGGCAGCGCGCGTGCGAGATCGGCGCGGCCGGGGCCGGCGTAGCCGAGCACCAGGCCGGCGACCCGGGGATGATCCCACCCGTGGTGGCGGGCGAGTCCGTCCAGCGCGATGCCACGGTCGGCCGCCGCCGCGATGACCGCACGCTCGGCGGCCGCATCGACCAGCGGGACGACGACGTGCGCCCCCGCGGCGTCACCGGTCACCGCGTGACCCACCGCGCCGATCGCGGCGGCGACGGCCGTGCGACGCCCCGCGAGCTCGCGGCGCAGGCGGCGCAGGTGGCGGGCCAGATCGCCGTGCGCGGCGATGGCGGCGAACACCCGCTGGCCGGCCGGGGACGGCCGGGAGCCGGTGCGATCGCGGTGGTCGAGGACCGCGGCGCGCACCGCGGGTGGGCCGACCAGCCACCCCGTCCCGAGGGTCGGGGTGAGCAGCTTGCTCGCCGTGCCGAGATGGACGACCACGTCGGGCCCCAGCGCGGCGAGCAGCGGCAGCGGGGCGACGTCGTAGCGCAGCTCGCCGTCGTAGTCGTCCTCGATGATCAGGAATCCCTCGGCCCGGGCCCGCTCCACCAGCGCCATCCGCCGCGCGGCCGGCAGCCGCCCGCCCAGGGGGAACTGGTGGGCCGGAGTGCAGTAGACGGCGGCCGTCCCGGCCGGCAGCGCGTCGACCACGAGACCGCGCGCGTCCACCCGGGCGGGGACGATCTCCAACCCGGCTTCGGCCAGCGCCCGCGCCGCCCGCCGGTATCCGGGTTCCTCGACGGCCACCCGCGCGCCCCGCGGCAGGGTACGGGCCAGCTCGGCGATCGCGGCCGTGCTGCCCGCGGTGCCGAGGACCTCGGCCGGGCGGGCCGGCAGCCCGCGGTGCCGCAGCAGGTGCTCGACGACCGCGGCCCCGAACTCGGGCAGCCCCTCCGGCCTGGGCTCCGCGTCCGGCACGGCGTCGGCGGCGGCCCGCCAGGCCCGCCGCCACGCGGAGCGGTCCAGCACCTCGACGCACGGTGTCCCCGGCCGCAGGTCGATCAGCGCGGCGGAGACCGGGGCGGGCACGGTGGGTGGTGGACCCGCCGCCGGCGCCGTGACCGCCGGGACGGCCGTGACGAACGTGCCCGACCCGGTCCGGCCCGTCACCCAGCCCTCGGCCAGCAGTTGTTCGTAGGCCGCGGCCGTCACCGTCCGGCTGAGGCCCAGCGTCGCGGCGAGCGAGCGGGTCGAGGGCAACCGGTCCCCGGCCCGCAGCACTCCGCTCGCCGCCGCCGACCGCAGCGCCGCCGCGAGCTGCACGCCCAGCGGGGCGGCGCCGTCGCGGTCGAGCACGATCGGCGGGATGTCCGGGACGTCCACCGAAACGGCCTCTCAGATTCGATGCGGATTGGCTCTCCCAGGATGCCACTGGATCCCGCACCCTGACACGCGTGACGACGACCGCAGCTCCGCTGTCCCCGACCTCCCGCAGCTCCGTCGGCCGGCACCGCGAGCGGGCCCGCACCGACCGCGCCGACCTGTACGCGGTGCTCGACGCCGGGCTCGTGTGCCACCTCGGCCTGGTGGTCGACGGCGCACCCGTCGTCCTGCCCACCGGGTACGGCCGCATCGGCGACACCGTCTACCTGCACGGATCGACGGGAGCGCGCTACCTGCAGGCCGCCGGGCAGGCCGTCCCGGTCTGCCTGACCGTGACCCATGTCGACGGCGTCGTGTACGCGCGCTCGGTGTTCAGCCACTCGATGAACTACCGCAGTGCGGTGGTGCACGGCGTCACCCGCGCCGTGACCGACGACGACGAGCGGCTCGCCGCGCTGCGGGCGATCGTCGAGCAGCTCTCCCCCGGATCCTGGGGACACGCCCGGCTGCCCACCCGCCGGGAGCTCGCCGCCACCGCGGTGCTGGCCGTCGACCTCGCCGAGGCCAGCGTCAAGGTCCGCACCGGCCCACCCGCCGACGACGAGGAGGACGTGGCCGCCGGCGGCCGGTGGGCCGGGGTGCTGCCGGTGCGTACGGTGTTCGGCGCTCCGGAGCCGTGCCCGCGCCTGGCCTCGGACGTCCCGGCGCCGCCACACGTCGTTACTCGCTGAAGTCCGCTGTGGTCACTCTCTGACATCTCGACTGTTCGCGACGGGCACCAAAGCACCGCACCGGGTGAACTACGCTCAGGTTGCGTGAGACCTGCTCCCCCGCGGCCGTGCTACCCCGAGGCCGAGCGCCTCGATCTGGTCGAGAACGTCCACGGGCACGCGGTTGCCGATCCCTACCGCTGGCTCGAGGAGCCCGACGACCCGCGCACCCGTTCCTGGTCGGCCGCGCAGGACGAGCTCGCCCGCGGTCACCTGGACGGGCTCCCGGGACGCGACCGGCTGGCGGACACCGTGCGGCAGCTGCTCGCCTCGGGTTCGGTCTCGGCCCCGCTGTGGCGGGCCGGGCGGGCGTTCTTCACCCGCCGCCGGCCCGACCAGGAGCATGCCGTGCTGCACGTGCGCGAGCCGGACGGCACCGAGCGGGTGCTGCTGAACCCGACGGGGATCGACCCCAGCGGCCTCACCACGCTGGACGCCTGGGTCCCCGACCTGGAGGGCCGGCGGCTGGCCTACCAGCTCTCGGTCGGCGGTGACGAGAACTCGGTCCTGCACGTGCTCGACGTGGCGACGGGAGACGCCGTCGACGGACCGATCGACCGCTGCCGCTACTCCGACGTCGCGTGGTTGCCGGGCGGCGAGGAGCTGTTCTACGTGCGCAAGGTCGCGCCGGGTGAGGTCGGCCCCGGTGAGGAGGACTTCCACCGACGGGTCTGGCGGCACCGCATCGGCACCGCCGACGAGGACGACGAGCTCGTCGTCGGTCCGGGCCTCTACTGCGACCACACCTACTACGGCGTGCGGGTCTCCCGGGACGGGCGCTGGTTGCTGGTCAGCGCGAACGTCGGCACCGCCCGCCGGGACAGCCTCTGGATCGCCGAGCTCACGCCGGGCGGGTCGACCCCGGAGCTGACCCCGATCCTCACCCAGGCCGACGACGTCCGCGCCGCGGCCTGGGTGGACCGCGACGGCCGGCTCTACCTGCACACCACCGACGGAGCCCCGCGTTTCCGGCTCTGCGTCACCGACCCGCGCACCCCGCAGCGGGAGCACTGGCGCGAGCTGGTGGCCGAGGACCCCGACTCGGTGCTCGACGGCGCCCGCTGGTTGCAGCCGGCGGGCACCACGGAGCCGGCGGACGCGTTGCTGGTCCTGGCCCGCAGCCGGCACGCGGTGGCCGAGCTCGCACTGCACACCGCGACCGACGGGACGCCCCGGGGCACCGTGCCGCTGCCCGGCACCGGTTCGCTCACCGGCCTGTCCACCGCCGACCTCGCCACCCCCGGTGAATGGGGGAAGGTGTGGATCGGCTGGACCGACCTGATCACTCCGCCGCAGGTCCTGCGCTTCGACCTGACGGCGATGGAGACCGTGCTCGAGACCGCCGCACCCGGGGCGGTCGTCGTTCCGCCCACCCACAGCGAGCAGCGCGAGTTCACCTCGGCCGACGGCACCACGGTCCGGATGTTCGTGGTCACCCCGAGCGGCCCGCCGCAGGCACGTCCCACGCTCGTCACCGGTTACGGCGGCTTCGGCATCGCCCGGGAGCCCGCCTACACCCCGTCCGCCCTGGCCTGGGTCGCCGCCGGCGGCAGCTACGCGCTGGTCTCGCTGCGCGGCGGCGGCGAGGAGGGCGAGGAGTGGCACCTGGCGGGTAATCGCGGCAACAAGCAGAACGTGTTCGACGACCTGCACGCCGCGGCCGAATCGCTCATCGCCTCCGGCACCACCACGGCGGACCAGCTCGCGATCATCGGCGGCTCCAACGGCGGGCTGCTGGTGGGCGCGGCGCTCACCCAGCGCCCGTCGCTCTACCGCGCGGTCGTCTGCTCGGCCCCCCTGCTGGACATGGTCCGCTACGAGGAGTTCTCCCTGGGCCGGACATGGAACGACGAGTACGGCACCGCCGCCGATCCGACCGAGTTCGGTTGGCTGCTGTCCTACTCGCCGTATCACCATGTCCACACGGGCACCGAGTACCCGGCCGTGCTGTTCACCGTCTTCGACTCCGACACCCGGGTCGATCCCCTGCACGCCCGCAAGATGTGCGCGGCGCTGCAGCACGCCACCTCCGGGGACATCACCCGTCCGATCCTGCTGCGCCGTGAGACCGACGTCGGGCACGGCACGCGCTCGGTGTCGCGGACCGTCGCTCTGACCGTCGACCAGCTCGCTTTCCTCGCTGCCCACACCGGATTGGAACTCGTGTGATCCCTTTCGCCCAACCGGACAGCATGGCCCCCGAGCAGCCGGTCTGCGCCGCGGATCCCGGAACGTGGTGCGCGCGGTTCTACCAGTGGACCAACAACGACTTCCTGGCGCAGTCGGCCGACACGATCATGAGCAAGACGTTCGCGATCACACTGATCGTGGTCGTGGCCCTGCTGGCGCGGTACCTGATCCACCGGGCCATCACCCGGCTCATCGAGGGTGCGACGAGCGGAGCCGTGTCCCGGCTGGTGCGCAGCCGGATCCAGCAGCGGAGGCGTCCCGGGGCCGCCCCGATGGTCTCTCAGCGCCGGTCACAACGGGCCCGCACGATCGGCTCGGTGTTGCGGTCGATCACCTCGGCGGTCGTGCTGCTCATCGCGACGGTGATGATCCTCGCCGAGTTCGGGGTGGCGCTCGGCCCGATCCTCGCCTCGGCCGGGATCGTGGGTGTGGCCATCGGTTTCGGTGCGCAGAACCTCGTCCGTGACTTCCTGTCCGGCATGTTCATGCTGCTGGAGGACCAGTACGGGGTCGGTGACATCGTCGACCTCGGCGATGCGAGCGGCACCGTCGAGGCGGTCGGGCTGCGGATCACCACTGTGCGCGACCTGCAGGGCACGGTCTGGTACGTCCGCAACGGCGAGATCCTGCGGGTCGGCAACATGAGCCAGGGCTACGCGGTCGCCGTGGTCGACGTGCCGCTGGCGCATACCGCGGACACCGGCGAAGCCTCCGAGATCGCCGCGAAGGCGGCGGGCGAGCGGCTGGAACGCGACGACCTGTCCGACGACGTGCTGGAGCCGCCGGAGGTGCTCGGCGTGGACCGGGTGACCAACGAGGGCGTGATCCTGCGGCTGACCGTGCGGGTCAGCCCGGGCCGGCAGTGGGCGGTGCAGCGCGCGCTCAACGCGGCCATCACCGACGCGTTCGACGACGCCGGCATGCCCCGCCCGCTCATCTTCCCGCGGCCGGTGGACGGTGCGAGCCCGACCGCGGCGGGCAAGGGATGATGGAGGGGTGAGTACCCCGCAGAACTTCTACGCCGAGGTCGGCGGCGCCCCGGTCTTCCGCAAGATCGTCTCACGTTTCTACGAGCAGGTCGCCGAGGACGAGGTGCTCCGGCCGCTCTACCCGGAGGAGGATCTGGGGCCGGCGGAGGACCGGCTCCGGATGTTCCTTGAGCAGTACTGGGGCGGCCCGCGCACGTACTCCGACCAGCGCGGCCACCCGCGGCTGCGGATGCGGCACGCGCCGTTCAAGGTCGGACCCATCGAGCGGGACGCCTGGCTGCGCTGTATGAGGATCGCCGTCGACGAGGCCGGTCTGGACGCCGAACACCGCGACCAGCTCTGGCACTACCTGACCTACGCCGCCGCGAGCATGGTGAACTCCGAGTTCTGACCGGGCTTGGCTACATTGCCCCTCGTGCGGTGGTGGCGGGACGCGGTCTTCTACCAGGTCTATGTCCGCAGCTTCTCCGACTCCGACGGGGACGGCGTCGGTGATCTGGACGGCATCCGCAGCCGGCTGGGGTATCTCGAGCTACTGGGCGTCGACGCACTGTGGCTCACCCCGTTCTACCGCTCGCCGATGACCGATCACGGCTACGACGTGGCCGATCCACGCGACGTCGACCCGGTGTTCGGCAACCTCGCCGCCTTCGATGCGCTGGTCGAGGAGGCGCATCGGCACGGCATCCGGGTCACCATCGACCTCGTGCCCAACCACTCCTCCAGTGAGCACGAGTGGTTCCGGGCCGCGCTGGAGTCGGCGCCGGGCAGCCCGGAACGGGCCCGCTACCACTTCAAGCCCGGTCGCGGCCCGGACGGCGCGGAACCGCCGAACAACTGGCACAGCGTCTTCGGCGGCCCGGCCTGGTCCCGGGTGCCGGACGGCGAGTGGTACCTGCATCTGTTCGCAGCCGAGCAGCCGGACCTGAACTGGACCAACCCGGAGGTCTGGGCGGATCTGGAGAAGACGCTGCGGTTCTGGTGCGACCGCGGTGTCGACGGCTTTCGCATCGACGTCGCGCACGGCATGTCCAAGCCGGAGGGCCTGCCGGACCACGCCGGGCCCGGGGCGGCGCTGCTGGCCCACACCGACGACGACCCCCGCTTCGACCACGAGGGCGTGCACGACGTGCACCGGATGATCCGTGCCGTGCTCGACCACTACCCGGGGCGGATGGCGGTCGGCGAGGTCTGGGTCCGCGACGACGACCGGTTCGCCCGCTATGTGCGGCCCGACGAGCTGCACCTCGGGTTCAACTTCCGGCTGGTGCAGACCGCGTTCGACGCGGCCGAGGTGCGGGAGGCGATCGAGCACTCCCTGGAGTCGGTCGCGGGCGTGGGCGCGCATCCCACGTGGACGCTGTCCAACCACGACGTCTCCCGGCCGGTGACCCGCTACGGGGGCGGCGCCCTGGGGCTCGCCCGGGCGCGGGCGATGGCGCTGGTGGTGCTCGCGCTGCCCGGCGTGGTCTATCTCTACAACGGAGAGGAGCTCGGCCTGCCCGACGTCGAGCTGCCGGACTGGGCACTGCAGGACCCGGTCTGGGAACGCTCGGGCCGTACCGAGCGGGGTCGCGACTCCTGCCGGGTGCCCGTGCCGTGGGAGGGCGACGGGCCGGGCTTCGGGTTCACCTCCGGCGAGCCGTGGCTCCCGATGCCCGACGACTGGGCCGCGCTGACGGTGGCCGCGCAGATCGAGGACACCGACTCCACGCTGTCGTTCTTCCGGCGGGCACTGGAGCTGCGCGACGAGCACGCGGTGTCCGCCGGTTCCGGGGTCGAGTGGTTCGGCGCCCCGCCCGGCTGTCTGGCGTTCCGGCGTTCCGGTTCGACGCTGGTGTGCGCGCTCAACACCTCCGACGAGCCGGTGCCGCTCCCCCCGGGTGACGTGCTGCTGACCAGCGGGCCGCTGTGCGACGACGGCCGGCTGCCCCCTGACACCGCCGCCTGGCTCGCCTGACCCGGCCCGCTCGCGCGGTGGTCAGCCGGTGAACAGCGGCAGGGACGTGATGCGACGGCGCACGACCGCGCCGTAGCGGGCGTCGAGCCGCAGCCACGACCCACTGGCCGAGACTCGCACGACCGGCTCGCCGCCGCCACCGGCGCCGGTGTCGGCGCCACCGAGGAACCCCATCCCCGACAGGGCGAACAGACACCGCATCGGCACCTTCACCGCCGGGCCGGACCCGGCGCTCACGGTCAGCACCGTCTGGTCCAGCAGCGACGCGGGCGGTCCGAGCGGCCCGCTGTGCTCGCGGGCCAGCGCCAGCCCCTGCTCGGTGAGGCGCTCCAGTTCGGCGGCGGGCACGTCGTCGACGATCGACCAGCCCTCGTCGGGCGGCAGCATGGCCTGCCACAACCCGCCGCCCGGCCCCGGGTCGATCGACTCGGACCGCTCGACGGCCAGCGCGGTGAGCAGGCCGGACGCCGGCACGGTGACGTCATCGGGTTCGAGCGAGCCGTGCACCGACCGGGTGGCCAGTACGTCGAACGGCGTCGCCGCCCACGCCGTCACGCGGTCCCGGGCGGCCCGCAGCCGCACGAGCGCGACCGGGTCGAGCCGGACCACCCGCGCGGTGAAGGCGCCGAGGTCGTCGCGCTCGGTGGGATCGGACAGCCGCAGCTCGGTCACGCTCCGTCCGCCCAACGTTCCAGGAACTCCCGCTCGGGCGGGCTCAGCCGGCGCGGGCGCTGTGCGTCGAGGTCGAACAACGCCATCCGGGTGCGGGCACCGACGGCGACCGCGTCGTCCGCCCCGGGACCGTCGTGCATCTCGTAGCTGATCGAGAACGAGGCGGCCCGCACCTCGTGCACCCACATCGACACCCGCAGCGTGCTCGATCGGTACGGGATCTGCCGGCGGTAGTCGACCTCCAGCCCGGCGACGAGCAGCCCGTCCGCGAATCCGGTGATCCCCTCCCCCGCCGCGGCGTCGAAGAACAGGCCGATCCGGGCCTCCTCCAGCAACGTCACCGTCCGGGCGTGGTTGAGGTGGCGGTAGGAGTCCTGGTCGGTCCAGCGCAGCGGGACCTGCGCGACGTAGCGAGCCACGCCGGAAAGCTTCTCAAACGCCCGGCGTCAACCGATCAGCGAGCCAGGCCTCGCAGCTGCCGCGACACCACCGACAGCGTCGCCAGGTCGAGCTGGCCGGCCGTGCCGATCTCGTGCAGCGCCGCCCGCGCCCGCACCAGCCGTGAGGCGTTGGCGCGCTCCCACTGCGCAATGGCCTCGACAGCCGGTGTGCCCGGCGCCGCCTCCCGCAGCGTGTCGAGCGTGATCGCGCGCAGCGACCCGTACAGGTCGTCCCGCAGCGCGAGCCGGGCCAGCCCGTGCCACCGGTCACCGCGCTGCAGCGCCGTGACGGAGGTCAGCGCCAGGTCGATGCCCAGGTGTTCGGACAGTGCGTAGTACAGCTCGGCGACCTCCCGCGCGTCCCGCGGTTCCCGATCACGCTCGGAGAGCTCGGTCAGCTCGACGACATCGAGGAGCCCGTATGCGTACATCAGCTCGGCCGAACGGCGAGCCAGCTCCGGCGGCGCGCCCTGCGCCTGCAGCGCCTCGGCCCCGGCGGTCACCGCCTCGCGCTCGCGGCCGCACAGCAGCTCGGAGAGCTGCGAACGCAGGGCCCGTACCGTCGCAGTGAACCGCGCGGCCTCGGCGCCCACCGCGAGGGGTTGCGGACGGTTGGTCAGGAACCAGCGGGAGGCCCGGTCGAGCAGCCGCCGCGAGTCGAGGATGATCCGGTCGGCGACCGCGATCGGCACCTCGACCGAGCGGGCGGCGGCCCACAGCGCGGGCAGCTCGAACACCGCGGTGGTCACGGCGTAGGCACGCACGGCGTCGGCCGGCCCGGCCGCGAGCTCCTCACCCAGCCGGAAGGCGTAGCTGATCCCGGCCCCGTCGACCATCTCGTTGACCAGCATCGTGGTGACGATCTCCCGCCGCAGCGGGTGCCCCGCGACGGCGGCCGGGAACCGCTCACGCAGCGGCCGGGGAAAGTACTCGGCGAGCCGGCCGGCGAACGCCGGCACGTCCGGCAACTCGGTGTCCAGCAACCGCCGGGTGAGGTCGAGCTTGACGTGCGCGAGCAGGGTGGCCAGCTCCGGGCTGGTCAACCCGAGACCCGCCGCCGCCAGGTCGGCGAAACCCGCCTCGTCGGGCAACACCTCCAGCTCCCGGTCCAGCCCGGTCCGGGCGACCAGGTCGGCGACCATCCGCCCGTGCACCCGGACCATCTCCGGGGCGTGCGAGCGGGCGATACCCAGCACCGCGTTCTGGTCCCGGTTGTCGGCCAGCACCAGATCCGCCACCTCCTCGGTCATCTCCACCAGCAGCGCCTCCCGCCCACCGCGGTCGAGATCCCCGGCCGCGACCAGCCGGTCCAGCAGGATCTTGATATTCACCTCGTGGTCCGAGCAGTCCACCCCGGCCGAGTTGTCCAACGCGTCGGTGTTGATCCGCCCCCCACCCCGGGCGAACTCGATCCGCCCCCGCTGGGTCAACC
>NZ_JAAXKZ010000250.1 GCF_012911875.1 Pseudonocardia bannensis
CTCGATGACCTGGCCGATGCGTGTGCCGCCGACGGGCGGTGGAGCTTCCTCTACGCCGCGGCCCCGCTGAAGGTGGTCAAGGGCACCGGGGCACCGGTGAACCCCATCGCCATCCGCTGAGCACATGCACCTGGGCGAGCGTGTGAGCCCATCACCCGACGCAGCGCCACCGGCGTGCCCGGCGAGCGCCGGCGAGGAGGACTCGTGAGCGTGTACGACGACAAGCCGTGGCTGGCCATCTACGACGAGGGGCAGCCCACCGAGATCACGCCGGAGTTCGGCGACGCTCTGGCCATGTTCGCTGCCTCGGTACAGCGGGCGCCGGACGCGGACATCATCCGGTACTTCGACGGCCGCATCACCCTGCGTGAGCTCGACGAGCTCACCGACGCGTTCGCCTCCGGGCTGCTCGACGGAGGCTTCGCGGCGGGCGACCGGGTCGCGCTGTACCTGCAGAACGTCCCGCAGTTCGTCATCGGGCTGCTGGGCACCTGGAAGGCCGGCGGCATCGCGGTCTCGATCAACCCGATGAACCGCGAGCGGGAGCTCGAGCTGCTCCTGAACGATTCCGGGGCGAAGGTCCTGGTCTGCCTGGAGAGCCTGTACCGCGACGTCGCTGCCGCCGTGGTCGGCCGGACCGACGTGGCCACCGTGATCACGACCTCCGAGCTGGAGTACCAGAGCCGCAACGACCAGCGGGTCTTCGCCGGCGTGGAGCGGATCAGCTTCGACGACACCGTCGACATGGCCGGGTTGATCGAGCGCTTCCGCGGGCGGCGACCGCCGGCGGTGTCGTTCACCGCCGAGGACACCGCGTTCCTCACCTACACCTCGGGCACGACCGGGCCGCCCAAGGGCGCCATGAACACCCACGGGAACGTGGTGTTCAACTCCCAGGCCTACCGGCAGTGGTGCGGACTCGGTCCTGACGACGTGGTGCTCGGCGTGGCGCCGCTGTTCCACATCACCGGGCTCATCGCGCACATCACGATCTCGCTGCTGCTCGGGGCGCCGCTGGTGCTGTTCTACCGCTTCGAGCCGTCGACGGCGATCGACGTCATCCGCGAGGAACGTCCCACGTTCACCGTCGGGTCGATCACTGTGTTCATCGCGCTGATGAACGCACCCAACGCCGACTCCGACGCGCTCGCCAGCCTGAGCAAGATCTGGTCGGGTGGCGCACCGATCCCCCCGAGCACGGTGAAGGCGTTCTCCGCGACGTTCGGCCAGTACATCCACAACATCTACGGGCTGACCGAGACCACGTCGCCGTCGCACGGCGTGCCCTACCACGCCGAGGCGCCGGTGGACGAGGCGTCGGGTGCCCTGTCGGTCGGGGTCCCGATCTTCAACACGGTGGTCCGGATCGTCGGGGACGACGGCCAGGACCTGCCGCCCGGGGAGATCGGCGAGATCGTCTCGACGGGACCACAGATCGTCTCGGGCTACTGGAACAAGCCCGAGGAGACCGTCAAGGCCATCCCCGGCGGCGCGCTGCACACCGGCGACGTCGGCTACATGGACGCCGAGGGCTGGTTCTACATCGTCGACCGCAAGAAGGACCAGATCAACGCGGGCGGCTACAAGGTCTGGCCGCGCGAGGTCGAGGACGTCCTCTACGAGCACGACGCGGTCCGCGAGGCCGCGGTGGTCGGGGTGCCCGACGAGTACCGCGGCGAGACCGTCAAGGCCTACGTCAGCCTGCGCCCCGGGCGCAGCGCCGACGAGGCCGAGCTCATCGCGTTCTGCAAGGAGCGGATGGCGGCCTACAAGTACCCGCGCCAGATCGAGTTCCTCGACGAGATCCCGAAGACGGTGACGGGCAAGCTGCTCCGCCGCGAACTCCGAGCCCGCAACCAACCCTGACCCACCCCCACCC
>NZ_JAAXKZ010000251.1 GCF_012911875.1 Pseudonocardia bannensis
TGTATAAGAGACAGGCCACCGCCGCTGTCATTGCCGTGGGGCTGCTCCGGTGGGGGCGCGGGCTACGGGGACCCGCCCCCACCGGAGCAGCCCCACGGCAATGACAGCGGCGGTGGCGGCCGCGGTGGCGGCCGCGGCCCAGGCGGCGGGGGCGGTGGCGGTGGCGCCGCGGGCGCCGCTGAGGAAGCGGCGGTGATCCTGTGAGCAGCACTGCGGGCAGCGCGACCGTGGCGGGCCCGCGGATCTACCGCGGGCTCAACCGGCGGGAGAAGGCCGGCTGGATCGGCGGGCTGACCCCGGCCCAGGCGCTGGTCTGTATCGGGTTGGCGGTGCCGGTGCTGCTGGCGCTGGCCGCGGACAACTGGGCCCAAGTGCTGGTGCTGGCCCCGGTCCTCGGGTTCACCGCGGCGCTGGTGGTCGTGCCGGTGCGCGGGCGCCCCGCGCTGCGCTGGCTCGGTGATCTCGTGATGTTCCAACTAGGAGTGTTGATGGGCTGGTCGGTGTGGCAGTCCAAGGCGGCCGCGGGTGCCCCCGGCCCGGCCGACGAACCGGACCTGCCCGGGGTGCTGGCCCGGGTGGCATTCCCCGACGGGCCCCCGTTCCGGGATCAGGGCCGGGTCTGCCTGATCCACGACACCGCCGAGGGCCGGTGGGGCGCGACCGCGCGGCTGACCCACAGCGGGGTCGGGATGCTCTCGGACGCCGAGTGCGAACGGCTGGCCTCCCGGCTGGGCAACCTGCTGCTGGGCATCGGGCACCGCGAGGTGATCGACCGCATGTCGCTGCTGGTGCGCACCGTGCCCGACGACGGCACCGAGTACGAGGTGTGGCGGGCCGCCCACCAGCGCCCCGACGCCCCGCCGCTGGCCCGGCAGGCGACCGACGAGCTCGACCGCACGGTCGGGTCGGTGTCCGTGCGCACCGAACTGTTCGTCACCGTCTCGGGCACCGAGTCCGCGCTGCGCCGCCCGGCCCAGGCCGCCGGGGGTGGGATCGCCGGGCGGGCGTACGCGCTCTACCGGGTGCTCGACGGCCTCGACGACGGGCTCAAGGCGCTCGGGGTGCGCACGGTGACCTGGCTGTCCGGCGCCGGGATGGCCGAGGCGATCCGCACCGGGTTCAACCCGGCCGCGGCCGGGGTGCTGGCCAACCACCACCTCACCCACCCCGACGCCGACGGCGCCACGGGGCTGCCGATGGCCGCGGCCGGCCCGACGCTGGCCCCGTCCCCGGCCGCGCGGGCCTATCACCACGACGGGTTCTCCTCGGTGTCGTATGCGGTGCTGATGCCCGAACCGGGCACCGTGTTCGGGTCACTCGGCCCGCTGCTGGCGGTCCGCACCGCCGGGGAGCGACGCACCTTGGCCATCCACTACGAGGTGATGAGCCAGCACGCCGCCTCCCGCGCCGTGCAGGCCAACCGGTTCCGCGCAGGCGTGGTCACCGACTGGAAGGCCTCCAAGGGGTTCTCCACCTCGGCGACCGATCACCGCCGCGCCGGCGGCGCGACGGCGCAGGAGCACGCGGTCGCGGCCGGGCACGCGATGGTCCGCTTCGCCGTCACCTCCTCGGTGACGGTGCCCGCGCACTGGAACCTCGAGGACCACGCCGCGAAGCTGGAGAACGACGCCTCGGGCCGGTTCCGGCTGCTGCGCCTGGAACTGGCCCAGGACTCCGCGTTCGTCGCCGCCGCGCTGCCGGTCGGGATCGGGCTGCCGCGCCTGCGCGGAGCGCTGGACTGATGACCCGCACCAGGAGAAACAGCAACGGGCACGAGCGCGGCGCAGCCGAGCTGCTGACCATGTTCGGCGCCGCCCCGGCGTCCCCGACCGCGGAC
>NZ_JAAXKZ010000252.1 GCF_012911875.1 Pseudonocardia bannensis
GGGTAGGGGTGAAAGGCCAATCAAACTCCGTGATAGCTGGTTCTCCCCGAAATGCATTTAGGTGCAGCGTCGCGTGGTGGATGCCGGAGGTAGAGCACTGGATGGGCTAGGGGGCCGACAAGCTTACTGAACTCAACCAAACTCCGAATGCCGGTATTTCTAGCGTGGCAGTGAGACTGTGGGGGATAAGCTTCATAGTCGAGAGGGAAACAGCCCAGATCACCGGCTAAGGCCCCTAAGCGTGCGCTAAGTGGGAAAGGATGTGGGATCGCCCAGACAACCAGGAGGTTGGCTTAGAAGCAGCCATCCTTGAAAGAGTGCGTAATAGCTCACTGGTCAAGTGGTCCTGCGCCGACAATGTAGCGGGGCTCAAGCGCACCGCCGAAGCCGTGGCATTCCAGCAGAGATCCGCCGGCCGGGGTTGTGGCCCTGGTGGGTGTAGTCGTTGGGATGGGTAGGGGAGCGTCGTGCATCCGGTGAAGCCGCGGGGTGACCCAGTGGTGGAGGGTGTGCGAGTGAGAATGCAGGCATGAGTAGCGAAAGCAGAGTGAGAACCTCTGCCGCCGAATGACCAAGGGTTCCTGGGCCAGGTTAATCCGCCCAGGGTGAGCCGGGACCTAAGGCGAGGCCGACAGGCGTAGTCGATGGACAACGGGTTGATATTCCCGTGCCCGTGGCAGTGCGCCCGTGATGAGGCCGGTGATGCTGACCATCCGAACCCGCGTGCCGACCTTCGGGTGGGTGCGTCGGGGGAGCGTGGGACCCGATCCGGTAGTAGTCAAGCGATGGGGTGACGCAGGAGGGTAGTCCCGCCAGTGAATGGTAGTACTGGTGTAAGCCGGTAGCCCGACATCCAGGCAAATCCGGGTGTCATGTAAGGGTGAGAGGCGATGCATAGCCGAGTGCGGCGAAGTAGGATGATCCCATGCTGCCGAGAAAAGCCTCTAGCGAGTGCTGTTGCGGCCCGTACCCCAAACCGACACAGGTGGTCAGGTAGAGAATACCGAGGCGATCGAGTGAACTGTGGTTAAGGAACTCGGCAAAATACCTCCGTAACTTCGGGAGAAGGAGGGCCATCGCGCTTGAAGCCCTGCGCGGGCTAGGGCGGGGTGGCCGCAGAGACCAGGCCCAAGCGACTGTTTACTAAAAACACAGGTCCGTGCGAAGTCGCAAGACGATGTATACGGACTGACGCCTGCCCGGTGCTGGAACGTTAAGAGGACCTGTTAGCTGGTTTCGGCCGGCGAAGCGGAGAATTTAAGCGCCAGTAAACGGCGGTGGTAACTATAACCATCCTAAGGTAGCGAAATTCCTTGTCGGGTAAGTTCCGACCTGCACGAATGGCGTAACGACTTGGGCGCTGTCTCGACCACAGACTCGGCGAAATTGCACTACGAGTAAAGATGCTCGTTACGCGCGGCAGGACGGAAAGACCCCGGGACCTTTACTACAGCTTGGTATTGGTGCTCGGTTCGGCTTGTGTAGGATAGGTGGGAGACTGGGAAGCGGCCACGCCAGTGGTTGTGGAGTCGTCGTTGAAATACCACTCTGGTCGAATTGGGTGTCTCAACCTCGGGCCATGATCTGGTTCAGGGACAGTGCCTGGTGGGTAGTTTAACTGGGGCGGTTGCCTCCCAAAATGTAACGGAGGCGCCCAAAGGTTCCCTCAGCCTGGTTGGCAATCAGGTGTTGAGTGTAAGTGCACAAGGGAGCTTGACTGTGAGACAGACATGTCGAGCAGGGACGAAAGTCGGGACTAGTGATCCGGCACCGCCTGGTGGAAGGGGTGTCGCTCAACGGATAAAAGGTACCCCGGGG
>NZ_JAAXKZ010000253.1 GCF_012911875.1 Pseudonocardia bannensis
GAGTGGGGGCATCCGCACTGCCACCCCCGCTGACCTGCGCTTTTGTCGGCCCCGTCGGCGCAGAGCGGCGTCGTTCCGGTTGACGGTGGTGCGAAGTGGGGTAGTGTGGAGATCACTGGGGCAAGACGGGGTCGCAGGCTGAGGGGGCGCTCTGGTGTTCCTCGGCACCTACACCCCGAAGCTGGACGACAAGGGGCGGCTCACGCTGCCCGCGAAGTTCCGCGACGAGTTGCGAGGCGGGTTGATGATCACGAAGGGGCAGGACCACTGCCTGTACGTGTTCACCCGCGAGGCGTTCACCGAGATGGCCCGCAAGATCGCCGCGGCGCCGCTCACGAACGAGTCGGCGCGGGTCTTCCAACGCAACCTCTTCTCCGGTACCGACGAGCAGAACCCGGACGCGCAGGGTCGGATCGCGATCACCCCCGAGCTGCGCCGTTACGCCGGGCTCACCAAGGAGTGCGTCGTCATCGGCGCCTTCACCCGCGCCGAGATCTGGGATGCCGAGGCGTGGGCGCGGTACCAGGAGGAGCACGAGGACGAGTACGCGAAGGCGCAGGAGGAGGTCCTACCCGGACTGATCTGAGGCCCGACGGGTAACGCGGGCGGGGCGAACGACACGGCGGCGCCGCGACCCGGGTGCCGTGACTTCCGCTCCTCGCGCCGACGGCCCTGGCGCACCTTCCCCGGTGCCAGGTCCGTCGGTACGAGGAGGGGGCACGGCACCCGGGTGGCGGCACCGCCGACCGGCTCGGCTGGGGAGCACGAGCCGGCACACAGCGGCTGGGGGAGGCCGGTCCGGGTACCCGGACAGGTCATTGTCGCTGAGAGGCGACAGGCAGGGCATTCGGGGGGAGGTGGACGGTGGGGCAGCGCCCTGAACAGGGGACCGAGGACAGGCCGGCTGGGGCCAGGCACGTTCCGGTTCTGCTGCCCCGCGTCACCGAGTTGCTCGACCCCGCCCTGTCGGGCCGCCCGGCGGTGCTGGTGGACGCCACCCTCGGCCTCGGCGGACACTCCGCCGCGCTGCTGGCCGCCTACCCGCAGCTGACCCTGGTCGGCCTCGACCGCGATCCGCAGGCGCTCGAACTGGCCGGGCGCCGGCTCGTCGCGTACTCCGACCGCATCCACCTCGTGCATGCGGTCTACGACCGGATCGCCGACGTGCTCGACGATCTGGACCTGCCCCGGGTCGACGGCGTGCTGTTCGACCTCGGGGTGTCCTCGCTGCAGCTCGACGCCGAGTCCCGGGGCTTCTCCTATGCCCGTGACGCCGACCTCGACATGCGGATGGACCCGTCGACCGGCCAGACCGCGGCCGAGGTGCTCAACAGCTATCCCGTGCCCGAGCTGGCCCGGATCCTGCGCGAGTACGGGGAGGAGCGGTTCGCCGGGCGGATCGCGGCCGCGGTGGCCCGGCGGCGGGCCCAGCGCCCGCTGACCCGCAGCGCAGAGCTCGTCGAGCTGCTCTACGAGGCCGTGCCCGCGGCGTCCCGGCGGACCGGGGGGCACCCGGCGAAGCGGACCTTCCAGGCGCTGCGGATCGAGGTCAACAGCGAGCTGGACGCGCTGCGCACGGCGTTGCCGGCGGCGCTCGACGCGCTGGCGGTGGGTGGCCGGCTCGTGGTCATGTCCTACCACTCGCTGGAGGACCGGATCGTCAAGCGTGAGCTGGCGGCCGGGCCGCGGCAGGTTCTCCTACCGGCTCTGGCGGGAGATGGCGCGCTTCTCGTTCCCCCTGCTGATCGACCGCGTCGTGGAGCAGGCCCGGGAGAGCGGACAGACGGCGCTGCTGGG
>NZ_JAAXKZ010000254.1 GCF_012911875.1 Pseudonocardia bannensis
GCGTCCCGACACCGGCGCCGTCCGGCCCGGTGATCGCGACACCGCGCGCCGCCCCGAGCGCCCGGCCCGGGCCGGCGTGCCCGACGGCTCGGCCGAGCTGACCCAGCCCGTGGCAGCGGCCCGCCGCCGCCCCGAGCACCCCGAGAAGACGGTCGCGCTGGCCCGTGTCGGTGCGGGCCGCACGGCGAGCCCCTTCGCTGACGAGCGCCCCCGCACCGCCGACGACCCGAGCAAGGCCACCGGCCCCCGCGCGGCCACCGAACTCCGCACGGCGAGCAGCGCACCGCCTCCACCCGTCCGGCGCCGTCCGTCGGCCGCACGCGGCGGGTCCCGGTGCCGGCGCCTGGGCCAGGCACTCGGGATCACCGCGGCCGCCACCGCCCTGCCCGGGCTCGGCCACCTGATCCTGCGCCGGCGACGCACCGGCGGGCTGATCCTCGGTCTGTTCGGGCTCGGCATCGGCATGCTCGTCGTGGCGGCGCTGACGATGGACCGCAGCACGCTGCTGGAGACCGTCCTGTCGACCCGGTTCCTCGGGGTGGCGGCGGTGGTCTCCCTGCTCGCCGCGCTCGGCTGGATCGCCGTCATCGTGCGCACCTATCTACTGGCCCGGCCCAGGCGGATGTCCACCGGTCGCCGCGTCCTCGGCGCGGGCGTCGTCACGGCGCTGTGCCTGACGATCGCGGTTCCGTTCGGTCTCGCGGCCGAGTTGGCGAACTCCCAGCGCAACCTGCTGAACGCGCTGTTCAAGGGCGGCGGCACCGCCGCGGCCGACGCGTTCAAGCAGCCGCGGCTCAACGTCCTGCTGCTGGGCACCGACGCCGGGCCGGACCGCACCGGGACCCGGACCGACACGATGATGGTCGCCAGCGTCGACACCCGGACGGCCAGGACGATCCTGTTCAGCCTGCCGCGCAACATCCAGCGCGCCCAGTTCCCGCCCGGTTCGCCGATGGCCGAGGAGTTCCCCGACGGCTTCCACGATCCGAGCGAACCGCTGTCGGGCAACTACCTGCTCAACGCGGTCTACGCCTACGCCCACGAGTTCCCTGCCGTCGCACCCGCCGGCCCCACTCCCGACCCCGGAATCAACCTGCTCAGCTCGACGATCTCCTACATGCTCGGGCTGCCGCTGGACTACTTCCTCGAGGTCAACATGGCCGGCTTCTCGTCGATGATCGACGCGGTCGGCGGGGTGACGGTCGACGTGGGGTCCACACCGATCCCGATCGGCGGGGTGACGGCCGACGGCCGCCACGTCAAGCCCACCGGATACATCGAACCCGGCCGCCAGGAGCTCAACGGCGAGGAGGCACTCTGGTTCGCCCGGTCGCGCCGGGACTCCACCGACTACGACCGCATGGGCCGCCAGCGGTGCCTGATCCAGGCCGTCCTGGACCAGCAGAGCCCGGCCGACCTGCTCACCAACTTCCAGTCGGTGGCCGCGGTGGCGACCGAGAACGTCATCACGAACATCCCGCAGGACGTGCTGCCCAAGCTGGTCTCGCTGGCCGGGGGCGGCGGTGTGCACCTGGAGAGCGTCGCGTTCGACCCCAGCCTGCCCGACCCCAGCCAGCGCGACGGGCACTTCAACACCGGGCGGCCGGATCCGGAGTTCATGCGCCAGGTGGTGAACGCCGCGATCGAGGGCCGGCCGCTGGTGACCACCCCGGCGCCGACGACGACGCCGCGGGCCACCGCACGCCGCGCGGCCACCCCGACCACCCCGCTGGCGCCGACGGCGTCCCCGCCCTCGACCGCCC
>NZ_JAAXKZ010000255.1 GCF_012911875.1 Pseudonocardia bannensis
TTCGAATGGATAGAGTGCTGGTATAACCCGCTACGGCGACATTCCAGCATCGGAATGCTCTCCCCAGCGGACTTCGAAGCAGCCCGCACCCCGCCTGACCAAGACCACTGACCCCACACCGTCAGTGTCCGGCGCTGGGGGCCAAGCTCAATGCTGCGGAACCCGCTGTCCGCACCTCCGGCGCTGCGCAGCCCGGCCCGTAGGACACCGCATCGCGCCCGCGCAGTCGTAGCCCTGCAGGTGCATGCCCAGCACCCCGAGCGGCCCGCGCGCCCCGAGCGGCCCCGAGCCCCCGAGCTCCTTGGCGATCTCGTGCGGCGGGGCCTCACTCACCGAGTCGTCGGTCAAGACCCGGCGGACGGGGTCCGCCGGCGGCGGAGTGCAGGACACGACGTCGCGCCAGTTGTGTCAGGACGGCACCAGGTCCCGGCCGAGCGCGTAGGCCGCGCGCAGGTCGAGGCCCTCGTAGACGACGGCGCACCGGTCGCGCAGCAGGTCGGTGGGGTTGATGCCGACGGTGCGGGTGAGCCGCTCGAACAGCAGCATGTCGGAGCGGGAGTCGCCGTAGGCCGTGCAGTCGTCCTCGCTCAGCCCGAGGTCCGCGAGCAGGCCCAGGGTGATGTCGACCTTGTCCTGCAGGGTCAGCAGCGAATCCGTGGTCGGCGGGCGGCCGGGCACGACGTCCGAGCCGAACGTCCGGTGCGCACCCCACCCCTCCAACCTGCGCACGAAGAAGTGCGGGGACTGGGAGATCACGGCGATGTGTTCGCCGCGGGCCCGGATGTCCGCGAAGACCTCCGGGACGCCTTCGATCCAGGCGGCGGCCGCGAAGGCGGCGTCGATCTCGGCATCGGAGGCGTCCATCCAGAGGGGCAGCACCGACTCCCAGAACTGCAGGTCGGTCAGCTCTCCGGCGTTCCAGGCCCGTTCGACGGCGTCCGCGACCTCGAACGTGCCGAGGTGACGTGACAGTTCCACGGTGGCGGCGCCGCGCAGCAGCGTGCCGTCCATGTCGAAGACGTGCAGGCGGGTCATGGTTCTCCTAGCGGGTGGCTCGGCGCGCCGCCGGGGAGGGGAGGGGCGGGGCGCCGGAGGACTGCGTCAGGCCCAGACGGCCATCTCAATCGAGACGGTCCGCATCGGACCGACATAGTCTATGTAGTCGGACTCCGGAACCTCACGCTCACAGTTCGCGATCAGCTCGGTGAAGTCTCACTTCCTGAGCAGCTTGCCGTTGCGGAACACCGGCTGCAGCACGTGCTCCGGTTCGTGTCACTGCTCAGGCGGTGACCACCGGGGCGGCGTCGAGGACCCGCCGCCGCATCGTCGCGAACAGCGGTCCGTCAGCCTCGGCGGCGGTCAGCGCCGCGACCCACTCCGGGTCGGCCAGCATCGCGTTCCACTTCCGTTCGAGGTCGGCGAGGTCGTCGAACCGCAGGGTGTAGACGAGTTCGCCCCAGGAGTGCTCGCCGATCATGGTACGGCCGGCGCTGACCAGCTCCATGCCGTGCTTGGCCAGCATCGGCTGGGTGGCGGAGGTGAAGAGGTCGATCACCGCCTCGAGCCGCCCCGGGACGGCCACGTACTCGCGGACCTCGTAGATCACGCCCGCTCCTGCCCGGCGAAGGCGGGCAGGACCTGCTCGGCCATCAGTTCCATCTGGGCGACGACCGCCTCGATGGGCTGGCCCCAGGCGATCAGGCAGGCGAGGTGGTCGACGCCCATCGCCTCCATCTGCTTGAACCG
>NZ_JAAXKZ010000256.1 GCF_012911875.1 Pseudonocardia bannensis
GCGTCCGCGATGTCACGGACCGTCTCGTACCAGCGCGCCCGTTCTCTCGACTCGAGCCACCTCTGGAGAGATTCCCGGTTCACGAACTGCGCGATGAGGTGGAAGTCGCGGCTGCCCTGCTCGTGGATGACGGTGGCGCCGAGGTTGCCGGGGAAATGTGCAGCGGCCGAGGTCAGGCCCTTCGCCCACTCGGCGAACTGGTCCTCCTTGCCCGGCTTGGCGCGCCAGCTGAAGACCACCGTCACCGGCTCATCACCGGCTGCGATGCGTTCACGGGCAGACGTCGGGCCGCCGGCCGTTGTCATCACCTCATTATCCTCCGCGCTCGCGGAGGCGGCCGGGCGCCGGACCGTACTCAGCCGTTGCCGCTGAGCCGGCGGGCGATCCCTCCGGAAACCCCAGTACATCCGCTCACAGACCTACGGCGCCCCTTCGGACTCGAGCACCACAGCCATCCTGGACTCGGACGACCAGCCGCTGTTCGGGACGCCCGCCCAGTCAGCGTGCCGGATTCCGGGTCGGACGGACGCCGATGAGGGCGCGAGGATCCGAAGCGTCCGGCCTACGCCGTCTGCGGTCTGTCACATCCACGGCAACGCCGCAGACGCGCCCGGGTTCACCGCCAGGGCCGGGGACGGCCGCCCGGCGACGTGCGGTCGGCGGACGCTGCCGTCGGGGCGTTGAATGTCGAAATCGTCGCTGTAGAGCTGCGCGGCGACCAGGCTCGTCCGCAGTTCGCGGTCGCCCGTCGCCGATGGGCGGGATGCACCCACGCCAGGAACGTCCGGTAGCGCGAGGGCGGGCCGGCCGGGCCGATGAACAGCCCATGCAGCGTCTCGCCCACGGTGAACCGGTCGGTGCAGATGTGCCATTCGCATGACCCGACGTCCGCATTCGTCATCCTTCCGGCTTCCGTCGAGGCCGCCCGCGATGGTGTGGAGCAGCTGCTCGTGCTGGATCGCCCCGGTGTACCACCGGGTCCACCGGTATCGGCCGTCGCGATCGACGATCCGGCTGCATGACGCCCGGCACGGCTACGCCAGCGCGGCACTGCGCACCGGCATTCCGGGCAAGGTGGTCAGCGAGCGGCTGGACACTCGTCGGTCTCGTTCATCCAGGACAGCTCCATGGACGTGATCCCGGGGAAGGACGAGCACGCCGTGCAGGTGGCGGCGCCGACGATTCGGGCCGCGGGCGTCGGCTGACTCCGCGGTGACCACGGCCGTGACCATCGGGGCGATCCTCCGGCCTGAGTACAAAAGCGAGAGGGCCGCCAACCTTGCCGGTTGGCGGCCCTCTCGGGTGGTAGTGGGGGCAGGATTCGAACCTGCGACCTCTGGGTTATGAGCAGCATGGGCCCCATCCCACGGCGCTCGCCCGATCCGACGGTGCCCTGGTCCTACGGCCTCCACCGTTCATTGCGTCTCACTTCGTCCGACCGGTACCAGACCGACTCGCGAGGTCCTTACTACCGTCCGTACTACGACTGCGCGCCTGTCGGCGTAGTCGGCCTGGCCGACATCTACCCCAGCATCAGCGGTGGCCCGGCGCGCCTGCGCTCAACTCCTGCTCGGCGGTCGCCGCAGCACAGACGGCCTCGGCGGCCTCGCTTCGCGGCTCACACGCTTTCGAGCTCTGCGGGCGGACGTCCGTGCGGAGCCGTACCCGTTCCCACCTGCGACACCGCCCCCCGCTCGCCCCCGACGGACCTGG
>NZ_JAAXKZ010000257.1 GCF_012911875.1 Pseudonocardia bannensis
GGTTAGGGGTTCTGGGGGTGCCCCCGCCCCGGGCTCGTGGACACCGGGGTGTCGCTGCAGCTCGTGGGCTCGCCATGAGAGGTCGCCGCCCGGCCGGGCGACGGGGCCGGGCATTCTCGGGTGCCGGGGCAGTCCGGTTCCCGCGATGCCGGCACCCGCACAACGGCGACGACCCCGCCGACCCGGGGGACGGGTCGGCGGGGTCGTGAGGGTCAGGTCCGACTGACCTCGAACTTACGCGGTGAACTCGGTGTTGAACGAGTCCTCGATGCGGACGTCGACCTCGGTGTTGCCCGAGTCCTCGATCGAGTTCTGGCTGTTGTCGTTGCCGGAGTCGTTGATGCTCCGGTCGATCTCCTCGTTGAACGAGTCGTTGGTGCTGTTGTCGCTGTAGTCGTTGAACGAGTCGTTGATGCTGTTGTCGCTCTCGTTGTTGTACGAGTCGTTGGTGCTGTTGTCGGTGTTGTCGACGGTGGCGTTGCCGCCGGAGGCGAAGGCGGCGCCGTCGCCGAGGTTGACGTCGCCGCCGACCTCGGTGCTGGTGGCATTGCCGTTGCCGAACGCGGTGGTGTTGTCGTCGCCGTTGACCACGTTGTTGCCGTTGCCGACGACGTTGCCGTCACCGGTGGTGATGGTGGAGCCCTCGATGTCGTCGCCGGCCGCGACCGCGCCGTCGCCGGAGGCGACGACGACATCGGTGTCGATGTCCTGGTAGAAGTCGCCGCCGTTGGTGTCGATCTGCTGGTTCACCGAGTTGTCGACGATCGTGTCGCGGTCGTCGACGTAGTTGTTGGTGATGTAGCGGCTGAGGTACTCGACGCCGGCCTTGTGCGACTCGGCACCGTCGTGGTGACCGTGGTGCGCGGGCGGCGGGGGCAGGTGCACGTGGTTGCTGCCGGTGTTGTAGTCCCGGTCGAAGCTCGCGGTCTGGTTGTCCTCGATCAGCACCAGGGCGTCGTAGACGTCCTCGGCCGACAGGTCCTCGAGGCCGTGGTCGGCGAGCTCCGCGTACGGGTCCTCGTTGAACTGCTCGCGGGCGTCGTCGTTGTTGATCAGGTGCAGGATGAATTCCAGCAGGGAGAGCTGCTCGGCCATCGGGATCATCTCCTGGTGTCGCGTCTGATGTTCTGGGCCGGGGCTTTCGCCCTGGCGTTGACGACGAAGGTAGGCAGCCGTCGGTCTGCGGCCATCGGGGATCGGCCATGGTTCGGCACCGACCACGATCGGGGCCCGGGCGCCCGCCGTTAGGGGATGTTGGGGGATGCCCCGCGAACCCCCCATTCGTGTCGAAGGCGCTGAATGGCGCTAACGGGCGCACGCCATACTCCGATGGGCGGTACAGGGGCCGATGTGGGCGAGGCGCGTCATGTCACCCACATCGGGAGTGAATCGGGGGTGAGGGGACGCGATGAGTTACCAGCTCGGGATCGATCTGGGCACGACGTACACCGCGGCCGCGGTGTGCCGGTCGTCGGATCAGCGATGGATCGAGCCCGAGGTGGTCAACCTCGGCACCCGCACGGCGACCGTCCCGTCGGTGTTGTTCATTGCTGAGGACGGGTCGGTGGTGGTCGGGGAGGCCGCGGAGCGGCGGGCGTTGACCGATCCGGATCGGGTGGTGCGGGAGTTCAAGCGGCGGGTGGGGGATCCGACGCCGGTGG
>NZ_JAAXKZ010000258.1 GCF_012911875.1 Pseudonocardia bannensis
AGCTTGTCCTTTAACCTTCGTGGCCGTCGGTGCCGTTGGCGCTGCCCCCGGGTGATCACGAGTGCAGCCCTTGGTTGATCATGCTTCTGACGAAGGAAGAAGATCAACACAAGGGCTGCGGTGGGTAGTGTGCACGATCAAGCTCGGGTGGCCGCGCTGGGGGAGCTCGCCCGGTTTCGTCGTGAGTTCTACGCGGCGTTGACCGCGCGGGCCGATGCGCTGTTCGAGCTGACCGACGCGGTGTTGTGTGCCGATGGGCCGGTGACGACGCTGGTCGATCTGACCCTGGTGGCCGAGCACCGCCGCGGACACGGGGCGATGTATGACGCGCTGAACCACGGCCGTGTTGAGCCGGAGCGGGTCCGCCGGACGCTGGCGTCGCTGCCGCTGCCCAGGGCGGCGGATGGCCGGATCGTGCTCGCCGTCGACGTCAGCCCGTGGCTGCGCTCGGACGCCTCCACCAGCGCGGAGCGGCTGTTCTGCCACGTCTATGGCCGGGCGAAGAACACCTCGCAGCTCATCCCGGGCTGGCCGTACTCGTTCGTCGCCGCCCTGGAACCGGGTCGGACCTCATGGACCGCGCTGCTGGACGCGGTCCGCCTCGGGCCCGCCGACGACGCCACCGCCGTGACCGCCGACCAACTCCGCGCGGTCGTCGCCCGGCTGACCGCGGCCGGGCACTGGCGGCACGGTGACCCCGACATCCTGATCGTCGCCGACGCCGGCTACGACATCACCCGGCTCGCGTTCGTCCTGGCCGACCTACCCGTCCAGCTGCTCGGCCGGATCCGTTCCGACCGGGTGCTGCGGCTACCGAAGCCGCCCCGAGTGCCCGGCAGCACCGGGCGCCCACCCAAGCACGGGCCGGAGTTCGCCCTGGACAAACCCGCCACCTGGCCCGAACCGGCCCAGGTCACGATCACCGACACCACCCGCTACGGCACCGCGACCGCCACCAGCTGGGACCGGCTCCATCCCCGGCTCACCCATCGCGGCTGCTGGCTCGACCACGATGGCGCGCTGCCCGTCATCGAGGGCACCCTCATCCGGCTGCAGGTCGAGCACCTGCCCGGGGATCGTGGCCCTAAGCCGGTCTGGCTGTGGTCCTCGACCACCGGCGCCACCGCGGCCGACGTCGACCGCTGGTGGCAGTCATTCCTGCGTCGCTTCGACCTCGAGCACACCTTCCGGCTGCTCAAGCAGACCCTTGGCTGGACCGCCCCGAAGATCCGCAGCCCCCAGGCCGCCGACCGCTGGACCTGGCTCCTTATCGCCGCCCACGCCCAACTCCGCCTCGCCCGCCCGCTGGCCGAGGACCTCCGCCGACCGTGGGAGAAGCCCGCCCCGCCGGGCCGGCTGACCCCGGCCCGGGTCCGCCGCAGCTTCCGGAACCTCCGCGCGCGGACCGTCCTTCCCGCCCGGGCGCCCAAACCCGCGCGCCCCGGCCCTGGACGACCACCCGGCTCCCGCAACCACGCCCCGGCACCCCGCTACGACGTCGGAAAGACCGTCAAACGCGACCTCACCATGACCGCCCGGCAACAGCGCGCAGGTTAAAGATCAAGCT
>NZ_JAAXKZ010000259.1 GCF_012911875.1 Pseudonocardia bannensis
GACGGCTGGGACGGCCGGGATGGCAGGCACGGGGATGGGCGCGGACTGGGCCGGGGCGACTGCGGCGTCCGTGGCCAGGATCGGGTCGGCCGAAGCCGACCCGGCCCCGAGCACGGCCACGGCGCCACTCGTCGTCAATACGAGAATTGAGTAGGCCACTTTTCGGGTGCGCACGAAAGCCTCCTGTGTCCGGCTGGGGGATGACGAAGAAATCATGCGCGGCGGTTCTTTCCGGCGCCAGAGTCGTGGCTCACGGCGCCCGTGAACCGCGCCGAATTTGCGGTCTCGTAAAGCAGCGGAGCGTGACCAAATGCCCCTTTGGGAGGTCATGCGAAAGGGTTGCAGGATCGACTCGTCACCCTGGCGCGCCGGGCCGCTATGGGGCGCCTCACCGGCGAGCGGCGGTACGGTCACCCGTCGGCGTACGACTTGTACCATCGCCTACCGCCGCCCTCCGCCGTGACATGCCGTGATCAATTCGACGAACGTCGCCACCGTTCGTGATCGCGACGCGCGGCTCGCAGAGACCCACGGCCGGCGTGCCTCACCGAACGGTCCCGTCGATTCATCCGGTGGGTGACCCGCCCGGCCCGATCGGGGTGGCCGCGGACATGAACGGCGACGGCCGGGCACCGGGGAGCGGATGCTCCCGATGCCCGGCCGTCGTGAACGGTGCGGAGGGCCCTACCGGCCCCGGCTGAGGCGCTCCAGGCGGCGCTGCGTGGGCCAGCGGACCGACGTCGCCCACCCCAGCTTCTCGAACGCCCAGATGATGCGCGCGGAGATGTCGACCTGGCCGCGCTTCACCCCGTGCCGGGCGCAGGTGGGGTCGGCGTGGTGCAGGTTGTGCCACGACTCGCCGAAGGACAGCACGGCCAGCCACCAGACGTTGGCGGAGCGGTCCCGGGCGGCGAAGGGTCGATCGCCGAAGATGTGGCAGATCGAGTTGATCGACCACGTGACGTGGTGGAGCACCGCGACCCGGACCAGCCCGGCCCAGAACAGCGCCGTCAGCGCACCCCACCACGACCAGGTCGCGAGGCCGCCGATGAGGGCGGGGAGCCCGAGGCTCACGACGGTCAGCCAGATGAAGGCGTCGTCCACCCGCTTGATGTCGCGATCGGCGAGCAGGTCGGGGGCGAAGCGCCGGGCGTTGGTCTTGTCCCGATCGAGCAGCCAGCCCATGTGCGAGTGCCAGAAGCCCTTGACCAGCGCGACCGGTCCGGTGCCGAAGAGCCACGGCGAGTGCGGGTCGCCCTCCTTGTCGGAGAAGGCGTGGTGACGGCGGTGGTCGGCGACCCAGGAGATCACCCCGCCCTGCAGCGCCAGGCTGCCGGCGACCGCGAGTGCGATCCGCAACGGCCGGTTGGCCTTGAACGAGCCATGGGTGAAGTAGCGGTGGAAACCGACCGTCACGCCCAGCCCGCTGACGAGGTAGAAGCCCAGGGCCAGCCCGACGTCCACCCAGCCCAGCCC
>NZ_JAAXKZ010000025.1 GCF_012911875.1 Pseudonocardia bannensis
GACCCGCCGGACCACACCCGGCTGCGCAAGCTCGTCTCCCGGACGTTCACGGTGCGCCGGGTCGCTGACCTGCGCTCCCGCGTGGAGGCGATCACCGCGGCGCTGCTCGACGACCTCGCCGCGGCCGAGGTACGCGCGTCCGGCGCCTCCGCTGTCGCCCTGACCCGCTCCGCGATCTCCGGGGCGATGGTCTCCGCCGGATCGGCCAGCAGCCGGCCGATGCTGCGGTCCAGCACGGAACGCGTCGTGCTGAGCTGCTCGAGGATCCGGTTACGTAGGGCAGTGAGCTCGGTGACGCGTCGCTCCGCGTCGGCCACGATGCGCTGCGCCTTGTCCTCGGCGGCCGCGATCTGGCGCCGGGCCTGCTCGGCGGCGTCGTCCAGGGTCCGCCTGGCCTGGCGCCGGGCCTGGTCGCGCTGGGCCGCCAGTTCGGAGAGGGCGTCCGACCGCCGGGCGTCCATGGCGATGGTGAAGTCCTCTTCGACCAGCGCGCATCTCGCCTCGGTCTCCGCCTGCAGCCGCTGACGCTCGTGCTGGGCCTCGCGCGCCGCACGGGCCAGCTCGTCCTCGGTCTCGGCCCGTCGCCGGGTGATCTCCTGCTGAGCGGCGGCGCGCTGCGCGTCGAGCTCGGCGCGCTGGGCCTCGGTGCGCGCGTCCATCTGCTGAGCCCGTGCGGTCGCCGCTCCGGTGATCGCCGCGGCCCGCTGCTCGGCCTCGCGCAGCCGCTCGGCGACCTCCGCGTTCGCCCGGCTGCGCATCTCGGCGATCTCCGCGTTGGCGCGGCTGCGCATGTCGGCGACCTCTTCCTCGGCCAGCCGCAGCATCGAGCGGAGTCGCTCGCTCATCCCCTGGATGTTCTGCGGGGGAGCGGACAGCTTGCGCACCTGCAGACGCAGGCTCTCGGCGCGGGCGCGGGCGTCGTCGAGCTCGCGATTGAGCTGGGCGGCCTGGGCGACCGCGGCGTCACGATCGGCGGCCAGGATACGGATCTGAGCGTCGATACGGCTCAGGTGACCGTCGACTTGGGCCTGGTCGTAGCCCCGCCGGACAATCGCGAAACCGGAGTCGGACGTGGACATGTCCAGTTTCCGGGCCATGGCGTCACCGTACCGTTCGGGGCCGGACCAGTCGTCTCGAGCACTGTGCGTGGTGGCTCTCGTCACCCGCTCGTATGGCGAGGTACCCGAAAAGAAGGGGGCGGACGGCTCTGCCGTCCGCCCCCTTCGGGCAGGGCTCAGACGCCGCGGAAGCGGTTGATCGCGTCGAGGTGCCGTTCACGCTTCTCGGTGTCGACGACGCCAAGGCCCTCCTGCGGGGCGAGGCAGAGCACGCCGACCTTGCCCTGGTGGGTGTTCTGGTGCACGTCGAGTGCGGCCTGGCCGGTCTCGGCGAGCGGGTAGACCCGCGACAGCGTCGGGTGGATGAGGCCCTTGGCGATGAGCCGGTTGGCCTCCCACGCCTCGCGATAGTTCGCGAAGTGCGAGCCGACGATCCGCTTGAGGTTCATCCACAGGTAGCGGTTGTCGTACTGGTGCTCGTAGCCCGAGGTGGACGCGCACGTGACGATCGTGCCGCCCTTGCGGGTGACGTAGACGCTGGCGCCGAAGGTCTCCCGGCCCGGGTGCTCGAAGACGATGTCGGGGTCGTCGCCGCCGGTCAGCTCACGGATCTTGGCCCCGAAGCGCTTCCACTCCTTGGGGTCCTGGTTGTGCTCGTCCTTCCAGAACCTGTACCCCTCGGCGCTGCGGTCGATGACCAGCTCCGCGCCCATCTTGCGGCAGATGTCCGCCTTCTCCGGCGAGGAGACGATGCACACCGGGGTTGCACCGCCGTTGAGGGCGAACTGGGTCGCGTAGGAGCCGAGGCCGCCCGAGGCACCCCAGATCAGGACGGTGTCGCCCTGCTTCATGCCGGCGCCGTTGCGGGAGACCAGCTGGCGGTAGGCGGTGGAGTTCACCAGCCCGGGGCTGGCGGCCTCCTCCCAGGTGAGGTGCTCGGGCTTGGGCATGAGCTGGTTCGACTTCACCAGCGCCAGCTCGGCGAGACCGCCGAAGTTGGTCTCGAAGCCCCAGATGCGCTGCTCCGGATCCATCATCGTGTCGGAGTGACCGTCGGGGCTCTCCAGCTCGACCGACAGGCAGTGCGCGACGACGCGGTCGCCGGGCTTCCACGCGTTGACGCCCGGCCCGGTGCGCACGACGACGCCGGCCAGGTCGGAGCCCACGATGTGGTACGGCAGGTCGTGCCGGCTGGCCAGCGGAGAGGTCCGGCCGTAGCGCTTGAGGAACCCGAACGTCGACAGCGGCTCGAAGATCGAGGTCCACACGGTGTTGTAGTTGATGGCACTGGCCATCACGGCGACGAGCGCCTCCCCGGGGCCGACCTCGGGGGTCGCGACCTCGTCGAGGTGCAGGCTCTTGCGCGGGTCCTTGTCCCGCGAGGCCAGTCCCTCGAACATCGTCACCTCGTCGGCGTGGACGGTGACGCCCTGGTAGTGCTCCGGGACGGGCAGCGCGCCTACGGCGTCGTACTGCTCGGCGAGGATGGCGTCGAGGATCTCCTGCACGGCTGGCCTCCGATGGCTGAAGTCGTGGTGTCCTGCTGCGTTATATACCAAACCCTACTGCTCAGTATGGTATCCGTGAAGTCTTAACGGACAGACAGCGGCCAGGTCATGGTGACCCATGCCACCTCAGGACACCCCGTCTGAACGGACTTGATTTCGCAGTTCACCGCATCAGGGTGAGCACCCGGGCGGAACCGGTCCGTCCCCGGCCGGCTGCGTGGCCGGGGACGGAAGGCACGTCAGTGTGAACCCGCGGCCGCCGGCTCGACGAGCTCGAGCAGGACGCCACCGGCGTCCTTCGGATGCACGAAGTTGATCCGTGAGTCGGCGGTGCCACGGCGCGGCTCGTCGTAGAGCAGCCGCAGCCCCTTCGCGCGCAGGGCGGCGCACGCGGCGTCGATGTCGGTCACCCGGTACGCCATCTGCTGGATGCCAGGGCCGTTGCGGTCCAGGAACTTGCCGATCGGCGAGTCGGCACGCAGCGGCGCCAGCAGTTGCACCGCGGCGCCGGCGTCGCCCGGTGCCGAGAGCATCGCCTCGCGGACGCCCTGCTCCTCGTTCGTCTCGGTGTGTGTGGCGACCAGGCCCAGGGTGTCGGAGTACCAGGCGATGGCCTCGTCCAGGTCCGCCACCGCGATGCCGACGTGGTCCACCGCCGTGACCAGCGAAGTCAGGGCGTTCTGATCAGCTGTCGTGTCCGTCATGGCCGGAAATGTAACCGCGGCGGGACGTGTGCGTGCTCTCACTCCACCTCTCCGCTCCGACGGGGCGTCGGACCTGCGTGCGCAGGTATGGTCACCGCGTTCCGCCGTCGCAGTCGCTGGAGGTCGAAGTGTCCGGATCCGTCATCGTCGCCGGTGCCCGTACTCCCATGGGACGGCTGCTCGGCTCGCTCAAGGGTTTCTCCGGGGCGCAGCTGGGCGGGGTCGCCATCAAGGCTGCGCTCGAGCGCGCCGGGGTCGCGCCCGAGCAGGTCCAGTACGTCATCATGGGCCAGGTCCTGACCGCCGGGGCCGGTCAGATCCCCGCCCGCCAGGCCGCGGTCGCGGCCGGCATCCCGATGAACGTCCCCGCGCTGACCATCAACAAGGTGTGCCTGTCCGGCATCGACGCGATCGCGCTGGCCGACCAGCTGATCCGTGCGGGCGAGTTCGACATCGTCGTCGCGGGTGGCCAGGAGTCGATGACCCAGGCGCCGCACCTGCTCGCCAAGTCGCGCGAGGGCTTCAAGTTCGGCGACGTCTCGATGCAGGACCACATGTCCTACGACGGCCTGTTCTGCGCGTTCGACCAGGTCGCGATGGGTGCGTCCACCGAGAAGTACAACGCTCGCTACGAGCTGACCCGCGCCGAGCAGGACGAGTTCGCGGCGCGTTCGCACCAGCGTGCGGCTGCCGCGGCCAAGAACGGCGTGTTCGCCGAGGAGATCGCCCCGGTGGAGATCCCGCAGCGCAAGGGCGACCCGGTCGTCTTCGATACCGACGAGGGCGTGCGCGGCGACACCACCGCGGAGAGCCTGGGCAAGCTGCGCCCGGCGTTCTCCTCCGACGGCACCATCACCGCCGGTTCGGCGTCGCAGATCTCCGACGGGGCCGCGGCTGTCGTCGTCATGAGCAAGGCGAAGGCCGAGGAGCTCGGCCTGAGCTGGCTGGCCGAGATCGGCGCGCACGGTGTCGTCGCCGGACCGGACGCGAGCCTGCACGAGCAGCCGGCGAACGCGATCGAGGTCGCCTGCAGCAAGGAGGGCATCAGCCCGTCCGACCTCGACCTCGTCGAGATCAACGAGGCGTTCGCCGCCGTGGGCGTGGTCTCGGCGCGCAAGCTCGGCATCGCCGACGACAAGGTCAACGTCAACGGCGGCGCCATCGCACTGGGGCACCCGATCGGCATGTCCGGTGCGCGGATCGCGCTGCACCTGGCCCTCGAGCTGCGTCGCCGCGGCGGCGGTGTGGGCGCGGCCGCGCTGTGCGGCGGCGGTGGCCAGGGCGACGCGCTGGTGCTCCGGGTCCCGGCGTCGGCGAGCTGACTCCGGCCGAGGAGCTTTCGACATGGCACCGCAGCTCGACCCGGGCGACCTCGTCGTCCGGGCCCAGCGCGGTGAGCCCCGGGCCGTCGCGCGGTTGATCTCGCTGGTGGAGAACGCCGGCCCGCAACTGCGCGACGTCGCCGCGGCGCTCGCCCCGCACACCGGCCGAGCGCAGGTCGTGGGGTTGACCGGTTCCCCGGGCGTCGGCAAGTCGACGTCGACGTCCGCCCTGGTCGGTGCGCTGCGCAAGCAGGGCAAGCGGGTCGGCGTGCTGGCTGTCGACCCGTCCTCGCCGTTCTCCGGGGGCGCATTGCTCGGGGACCGCGTGCGCATGCAGGAGCACGCCACCGATGACGGCGTCTTCATCCGGTCGATGGCCACCCGGGGGCACCTGGGCGGGCTGGCCTGGTCGACCCCGCAGGCGCTGCGGGTACTCGACGCAGCCGGATGCGACGTGGTGCTCATCGAGACGGTCGGGGTCGGCCAGTCCGAGATCGACGTCGTCTCGTTGGCGGATACGACCATCGTGCTGCTGGCACCCGGGATGGGCGACGGCGTGCAGGCGGCCAAGGCGGGCATCCTCGAGATCGCCGACGTCTTCGTCGTCAACAAGGCCGACCGGGACGGTGCCGACCAGACGGTGCGGGACCTGAAGTACATGATCTCGCTCGGCGACCGGCGCTCGCCGGACGGCGCCGCGTGGACGCCGCCGATCCTCAAGACCGTCGCGGCACGGGGTGAGGGCGTCGAGGATGTCGTGGCCGCGATCGACTCGCACCGCGACTGGATCGACCGTAGTGGTGAGCGGGACCGCCGCCGGCTGCAGCGGGCGGAGTCGGAGATCCAGGCCATCACCCTCGAGCAGGTGCGGGCCCGGCTGGGTGACGTCGGCGGCTCGGCCGCCCTGCCGGAGCTCGCAAAGCGCGTGGTCGCCGGCGAACTCGACCCGTACCGCGCGGCCGACGAACTGATCGCCGCCGTCGGCTCCGGCTGACCAGCTTCCACCGGCCGCTCCTCCCCGAGACCGCCGTCAGGCCGGGCCGGTCGCGGCCCGGTCGAGCCGGCTGTGCACGCGGCGCGAGCCGATCCGTTCGGCCAGCAGCCGCGCCGAACGGGCGTGCTCCGCCGCCTCGGCCGCTTCGCCGTGGGCCGCCAAGGCGATCGCCAACTCGGCCTGGAGAGCGGCGCGCTCCCGGACCGGGCCGGCGCCCCCCGCCACGACCTCGTCCAACTGCGTGATCGCCGCGGAGTCACCCAGGCCGGCCAGGGCGGCGCAGCGCCACCGGTGCACGCCGTCGTAGTCGAGCGCGAGGCCGGGCCGAACGACGTCGGGTGTCGCGGCGCCGCTGGTGCGCGCAGCCCGTTCGGCGGCGTCGAAGGCACGGCGCGAGCCGGCCAGGTCGCCGGCGGCAGCCCGGGCCCTGCCCAAGGCCGCGGCCGTCCACGCGGTGCCGGGCTCGTCCTGCGCCGGGTCGAGCAGCTCCGCCGCCGCGCCGGTTCGGCCCAGCTCGACGAGCACCGCCGCCAGGCCGGCGAGGGACTGTGCCAGCAGATCGGGCTCCTCCGCCTCCCGGGCCGCGGCGCGAGCGCGGTCGTGTTGCGCCCAGGCCTCGTCGGGCCGGTCGCGGTCGAGGGCCTGCCACCCGGCGAGCAGTGCCGCCTCGGCGAGCACCGCGGCGACCGCTCGTCGCCGGGGGGCCGCCGTGGTGTGCACGAGCAGCCGGTCCAGCTGCTCGACCTGGGCGCGTACGGTGTCGGCGGTGCCGGCGGCGCCCAGCCGGACGTCGAGCCGCCGGGTCGCCACGAGCTGGGCGCGCAGCAGGGACACGGCCGCCTCGTCCACGGCGTCGGCCTCGTCGAGCAGCGTGCGGAGCCTGCCGGCGGGCCCGGCGTCGTCACCCTCGCCCGCCGGCGTCGTGGGTTCGAACCCGAACGAGACCTCCGCGCGCCCGTAGAGCTCGGCGAGCAACCGCCGATACGGCGGCTCGGGGAGGGAGTGGCCGTTCTCCCAGCGGGAGAGCTGGGTCTTGAGGCTGGCCGGTGCGGCCGTCGGTGCTCCGCGGACCCGGCCGAGGGCGGCCAGCTCCCGGGCCGCGTCGGCCTGCGACCAGCTCTTCTCGAGGCGGGCCGCACGCAGGGCGGCGCCGGGGCCTGCGTCCTGCTCGGTGCTCATGCGGCCATGTTGTCGGTGCCCCGCCGTAGTGTCAACGGTGTTGACGCAACACATCGTCAACGCCGAGTGGTGGGAGCGGTGGATGGATCCGATGACGTGTTCGGTGTGCGTGATGGCGGGATCCGCAGGCGGCGGTCTCGCGGCCTACTGCGTCGGGCGACGACGAGCGGCCCGGAGGCGCCGACGGCGGGCGGGCCGGCGGTCCGGCCCGGGGCAGACGATGCGGTCCTGGCCGGGCGGCGGCGGCCCTGGACATCACCCGCACGACCGTGGCCGGCGGTGATCGGGGTGGCTCAGCCGAAGTCGCCTGCGGCCCGGCGGACCTTGCCCAGCAGGTCGGTGAGCTGGCCCTCCTGGGCCGGCGAGAGCCCGTGCAGGCCGAAGTTCACGTCGGTCACCGACTTGGTCGCGTCCTCCAGGAGGTTCACGCCGTCCTCGGTGATCTCGACCAGTGTGGCGCGGCGGTCCGTCGGGTGCGGGACGCGGCGCACGAGGCCGTCGGCCTGCAGCCGGTCGACGATGTTGGTGACGCTCGTCGGGTGCAGTTGCAGCCGCTCGCCCATCACGCGCATGGGCAACCGGCCGCTCCGGGAGAAGTTGAGCAGCACCAGCGCCTCGTACCGGGCGAAGGTCAGCCCGTGCGGCTTCAGCGCGCCGTCCACGGCGGAGAGCAGGATCTGCTGCACCCGCATCACGCTGGTCACCGCCGCCATCGTTCCGCTCGGTCCGATGCGCTCGGACCACAGCTGCGCAGCCCGGGAGATCGGGTCGAACGGCAGCGGGTCGTGGGACGCCATGGCACGGGACGCTAGCAGTGCGCCCGGGTGACCAGGGCGGGCGCGGCGGGTGACAGGGCCGTGAGGAGGCCCGCGGTGATCCACGTCGGGTCGCGCTCGGGGCGGGCGGTGCGGCAGGCTGCCCCCATGCTCGTTGCCTTCAGTGTCGCGCCTTCGGGCGGTGGGTCGGACAGCGTCGGGGACGTGGTGGCGGAAGCGGTGCGGGTGGTCCGGGAATCCGGATTGCCCAACGAGACCACCTCCATGTTCACCACGATCGAGGCCGAGACGTGGGACGAGGCCATGGACGTGGTGAAGCGGGCGGTGGAAGCCGTGCAGGCTCGCGCCCCACGGGTGAGCCTGGTGCTCAAGGCCGACATCCGCCCGGGATTCAGCGGCCAGTTGCAGGCCAAGGTGGAGCGCGTCGAGCAGGCCCTCGGCGAGGACGCGTGACCGGGCTCGTGGGGTCGCCGTCGGACACGGCGCCGTGGGGTACGGCGCCATCGGATACGGGGCCGGCGAGCGTCGGTGGGGAGGCTCCATGACCGGCTTCGTCCTGGTCCACGGGGCCTGGCACGCCGGGTCGTGCTGGGCGGGGGTGGCGGCGGAGCTCACCGCCCGGGGCCACCAGGCCCTCGCGGTGGACCTGCCCGCCGACAAGCCGGGCCTGGGTGCCGGCGCCTACGCCGACACGGTCCTCGACGCGGTCGCAACCCTGCCGGACGCCGAGCCGCTGGTGCTGGTCGGGCACTCGCTGGGCGGGCTCACCGTCCCGGTGGTGGCCGAGCGGCTCGGCCCGGAACGGGTACGGGCACTGGTGCTCGTCGCGGCCCTCGTGCCCAGGCCGGGGCTGTCCTACAACGACCAGCTGCGCGCCGATCGTTCGATCATGGCGCCCGGTTTCGGGGTGGGACAGGAGCGGCACGAGGACGGGACGACCTCATGGTCGGCGGCGGCCGCGGTGTCCGGGCTCTACCGGTACGTCGACGCCGAGGTCCCGGCCGACGAGGTGGGGGCCGCGGTCGGGCGGCTGCGCCGTCAGGCCTGGGACATCGGCAGGGAGATCACGCCCCTGACCGCGTGGCCCGCGGTCCGCACGGTGTCGGTGGTCTGCGCCGATGACCGTGTGGTCGACGCCGGTTGGTCGCGTCGGGCGGCGGCCGAGATCGGAGCCGAGGTGGTCGAACTGGCGGGTGGCCACTTCCCGATGCTCACCCGGCCCGCCGAGCTGTCCGACGTGCTGGTCGCCGCCGGCGGCTGAGCGCGCGGCCTCGCGGTCCGGGCCGGAGACGACGACGGCCGGCGCCACCCTGGACCGACATCCGGGGTGACACCGGCCGGCGCCGACGTCGTTGTGGCGTCAGCTCACCTCGTGGCGATGACCAGGGTGAAGAAGAAGGTCGCCACCACGAGGGCCGCGAAGCCCAGCACCATCGCGATCTTGGCGTGCTTGGCAGCGGCCGGTCGGCGAACGGCCGCCCCACCCAGGCCGAGCGCGGCCACGCCCAGGATCCAGCCCGCGAGCGAGATCGGGCTGGCGAGTACCGCGATGATGCCCACGATGAGTGCCGCCTTGCCCAGCGCCGGGCTCTCCTGCTTCGCGGTCTTCTTGCGGGCGTCTTCGAGCAGGCGGTCGGCGACGGTGTTCTCCGTGCTCATGTGGGGGGTCCTCCGGTTGGGGGCGGCCGCGCTGTGCGGCCTGTTGGTCGTTACACAGAGCGACGACTGCTCAGGTTCGGCGTCACTCCCAGATCTTCAACGAGCCGACGAGACATCTGGTGCTCCGCCAGACCGGTGATCAAGTACCCGTCGCGACCGGTCGGTCGGCTCCTGGGGCGTGCTCGCGCGGGAGTGGCCGGAGGCGGGGCACTGGTCGAATTTAGTTGGACGTCCTACTATCTGTGAGAGCGGTGGAGCCCGCGAGTGAGCGGTCGGCCACCCCTCGGGAGCCGGATGGAGGAGCGCAATGAGCGATCAGGACGACCACCGAGCGCGACGGATGTGGCGGGCTCTGGAGCCCGTCCATGCGGTGACCTACTTCGCTCCCGAGTCGAAGGCGGCCTGCGATGCGCTGGGCACCAAGGGCTACTGGATGAGCTACTGCGCTTTGCGGGGCGCGCCGCTCGGGGAGGCGTCGCCGCAGGTCGTGACCGCGCTGTTCTACAACTTCGCCCCCGGCCTGATCGCGCGGGCGCTGCCGGCGGCCTGGCAGGTGGCCTCCGCGGAGCGCTTCCGCGCGGTCCGCCTGGAAACGGTGGACGCGGCACTGCACCGGCTGCTCGGCGCCGACCTGCTCGCTTCGCCCGAGGTCGTGGAGGCCGCCGAGCTCGCGCGGGAGGCGGCGCTCGCGGCCCCGACCGCCGGCCGGGCCCTGGCCGCGGCCAACGCCGCCCTGGAGTGGCCGGACGCGCCGCATCTCGTGCTGTGGCACGCACAGACGATCCTGCGTGAGCACCGGGGGGACGGGCACGTCGCCGCCCTGCTCACCGCCGGCCTCGATCCCGTGGAGACGCTCGTCGCCTTCGCGGCCGGGGCCGGGCTCGACGCACAGTGGCTACGCGAACGTCGTGGCTGGTCCGAGCAGGAATGGGCGGATGCCGCTGACCGCCTCGTCGAACGCGGCCTGCTCGACCCGGCCGGGTCGCTGACCTCCGCCGGGGAGGACCGGCGCCGAGAGGTCGAGGCGCACACCGATGCATTGGCCGACGTGCCATGGGCGGCGCTGGGCGACGAGCGGGCTCAGCGGCTCACCGAACTGGTGGCGCCGGTGGTCTCGGCGATCCTGGCCGGCGACGGACTGCTGCTGACCAACCCGATGGGCCTGCGGCCGCTGGTCGCCCAGCCGTCCGCGGGAACCTCGTGACCTCGCGGTAGCGCTCCGGCCGCGGGGGTCGATCATCGGGGAGAACATCTGCTGGCGGTCATGAGCGCGTCATGTCCCAGGATCCCTATCAGCAGTGGCGCGAGGACGACGCCACGGGCGCGCAGATGTCCGGCACGGGGGAGCCGGCCCGGCCCGACCCGCCGACCAGCCGTTACCCGGCCGGGTACGACCCCGTCGACCCGGATCCGACGAGTGCGGTCCCGGCGGGCTCGGATCCGGCCGGACCCGATCCGACGGGGCCGGGCGCGGCCGGCTCGGGTCCGTCCGGTGGCGCGGTCCGCGACCCGAGCCCGAGGTACCCGGGGCAGTCGATGCGGGGGCGTCCTGCCCGGACGCAGGTTCGTAGGGCACGTCGTATCCCGGTACCGCCGATCCGGGAGCGTCGTACCCGGCTGCCGGTCGTCCGGGGACGCCGTACCCGTCGGCCGTCCCGCCGTCCGTGTCCTACCCGCAGCAGCCGGGCCACCCGTTCCAGCCGGGCCGTCCCGCCCCGTCCGGATACGACGTCCCGCCGGCCGGCTACGGGCCCTACCCGCCCTACCCGCCGGGCCCGCACGCTTGGTACGTCGGCCGGCCCACCAACGCGATGGCGATCGTCTGCCTGGTCTTCGGAGTGCTCCGGCTGTTCTGGCTGGGTAGCGTGCTGGCGCTGGTGCTCGGCTACGTCGCGCGCAGCCAGATCCGGCAGACGGGCGAGGGCGGCGACGGGCTGGCGGTCGCCGGCATCGTGCTCGGCCGGATCGGGATCGGATTCCTCGCGATCGGCATGTTCTTCGCCGCTCTCTGAGCCGCGGGGTGGATCACGCCGCAGCTCGGATCGGGGACCGCGCCCTCGACATCGGATCCACGCCGGGGGAGTCCTCAACGGGAGCCGGACCGTGCCAGGATGAAGAGCGTGTCCCGACCCGATCCTCGTCAGGCGGCCCAGTCGGCTGCGCTGTCCTCCGCAATGGCCGGAGCTGTCGATCTCTCGGCGCTCAAGGCCCGCTCGGAGGCGGCGGCCCGGCCGCAGCCCGCCGCCGGCGGCGGCAACGCGTCCAGCGATGGCCAGTGGGTCATCGACGTCACCGAGCAGACCTTCCAGTCCGACGTTCTGGAACGGTCGATGCAGGTCCCGGTGGTCGTCGACCTGTGGGCCACCTGGTGCCAGCCGTGCAAGCAGTTGTCCCCTGTCCTCGAGCGGCTCGCCGAGGCCGGCAACGGCGCCTGGGTGCTCGCCAAGGTCGACATCGATGCCAACCCGCGCATCGCCCAGGCCTTCGGCGTGCAGTCCATCCCGATGGTGGTGGCGGTGGTGGGCGGCCAGCCGGTCGACGCGTTCAACGGTGCCCTGCCCGAACCGCAGGTCCGGCAGTGGATCTCCTCGCTGCTCGACGCCCTGCGCGACCGGATGCCGGCCATCCGGGAGGCCGAGGAGCGCGCCGCGGGGCAAGGAGGGGGCGAGGAGGTCGAGGAGCCCGAGGACCCGCGCTTCACCGCCGCGGAAGACGCTCTCGAGCGCGGCGACTACGCCGCGGCCGAGGCCGCCTACCAGCAGATCCTCGACGTCGAGCCGGCCAACGACCAGGCCGCCGCAGCGCTGGCCCAGGTCCGGTTCCTCGCCCGCGCGGAGAACGTCGACCCGTCCGCGATCGCCCGGGCCGACGCCGACCCCGACGATCTGGACGCGCAGCTCGCGGCGGCCGACGCGGAACTGGCGGCTGACCGGGTGGAGGAGGCGTTCTCCCGGCTCGTCTCGGTCGCCGGCCGGACCTCCGGTGAGGACCGCGACCGTGCCCGCGAGCACCTGGTGGGCCTGTTCGACCTGTTCCCCCCCGACGACCAGCGCGTCAGCGCCGCCCGGCGGGCCCTGGCCCGCGTGCTGTTCTGACCCGCCTCGCCGGCTGAGGTCCGACTAGAGGCCACAGCTACCGGGCCCGCCCAGCAGCCCGGTGCGGAACCGCTGCACGCGCTCGTAGCCGTGCCCGGTGGTCTCCGGCTGCCCGCGGGCGTCGCGTTCGGCCCAGTCCCCGGCCAGCAGTACCTCGACGGCCTCGTCGAGGTCGCCCGGGGAAAGCCCGAACCCGCCCGTGGGGTCGATCAACCGCCCGGCGTACGCCCCGGCCAGGCACACCGCCGCGCGTCCCGCGGCCGGGCCCTCGGCCGGCGCGCCCAGGGCCCGTAGCGCCGCCAGGCCGTAGCGGCTCGCGATCAAGGTCGCCCCGGCATAGTCACCGAACTGCTCCTGCAGCGGCGTGAGCGTGTCGAGGTCGACCGACACCGAGCCGTCGGCCGCGCAGAACCGGGCGGGACCCTGGGCGGCGAGCTCGGCCGGGTCGCACTGCGCCCGGGTGGAATCGGCCGTCAGCTCGGGCGCCCGCCAGCCGTTGCCGGGTTCCTGTTGCGCCACCACCTCGCCGAACCACGCCGGGGCGTCCCCGCCGACGGACTGCAGCAGCCGGCCCAGCGGGAGGTTCCCGCCGCGGGCACGATCGGCCGCCGAGCCGAACCGGCGCTGGGTGAACTCACGGTTGTCGAGGGTCATGGCCGCGCACCGCACGGGCCCGTCGGCGAAACCGTCCTGGAACGCCGACACCCGGTCGAACGCGTTGCCGTGCGCGCTCCGGTCGCCCGACTCGATACCGAGTGGATCGCGGAAGCCGATGAGCGCCAGCAATGCGGAGTCCCGCCCGGCGGGACCGACCGGCAGCCGCGCCGAACCGTCCGTGGTCGTGTCGACGAGGTGGCGGACCGACGCACCCGCATGGCAGTCGGCCATCGCCTCCAGCAGGATCGTGGGATAGCGCGCCGGTTCGCGGCGCTGCGCCGCATCGATGCCGAGCCGGGCCGACACGGCGTGGCCGATCTCGTGGGCGAGCACCACAACCGGGCCCACCGGACCGAACCGGTTGCGCAGCGACGGCAGCAGACCTTCGGCATCCCAGACCACCGCGTCGGCGGCCGGGCAGTAGAACGCCTGCCCGCTGAGGTCGGCGGCCCGGCTGACGCACGGCGGCGCGGTGGCGCCGGCCTCGCCGGGGCGGACGGCTGCGAACTCACGGATGCCGGTCCAGGCCCGGCCGAAGTCGGCGGGGAACCGCGACCTCCAGTAGCCCTGCAGCGCCTCGACGGTCAGGGTCGCGACCTCATCGGTCGACAGGTCGTCGACCGGTGGGCCGGCCGGGCCGGGTGCGGCGGGTGTCCCGCCGGGCGGCACGGTCCCGTCCGGTACGGCCGAGGTGGGCGCAGCGGGAGCCGCGCCCGGCCGGCCGGGAAGCACCTGTGCACAGCCGGCCGCGACGACCAGCACCGTGACGACCAGCACCGTGACGACGACGGGCGCGACGATCCGGGCCGCGACGCGGGCGCCGCGCGGCGATCTCCCCCGAGCGGCCCGCACGTCGTCCATTCTGACCTGCGCCGGGTCGCCGGGGGAGTGGTTCACGACGGCCCTGCGCCGCGGGCTACGGTCGGGAGTCGTGTCGCACCCCTCGCCTGCCCCTGCTCGGTGCCCGCAGGCCGGGCGGCCGGTGCGCCGCCGGATGACGCCCGCGCAGCCGGTCGCCGCGCTGATCGTGCTCACCGCGCTCGCCGTGACGGCGTGGCTCACCTGGTCGTATCCCGGCGGGCTGCTCACGCTGCTGCCGTCGACGGACATGCGTGAGCTGCACCCGGACTTCGACACCTTCTGGCACTCGGCGGTCGCGCTGACCCAGGGGACCGACATCTACGAGACCCCGGCGAAGCTGACCAACCTCAACCCACCGCTGCTGTCGGTGCTGATGACTCCCCTGACGCTGCTCGATCCGCTGCCCGCCTACCGGCTCTTCGCCGTGCTCACCGCGCTGCTGGTCGTCGCCGTGGTTCTCGCGGTCGCTCGGGAGCTGCGGCTGTCCCGCGGCTGGACGGCCGCCGCGACGATCGCCCTGATCGTCTCCTCCCCGCTGCACGGGACGCTGCTCCTGGGCCAGATCTACGGACTGCTGCTCGCAGGCCTGGCCGCCGGGTGGATCGCCGAACGGCGGGGCCGGCCGGTGGTGGCCGCGGTGTTCTACGGCGTCACGGTCGCCCTCAAGCCGTCGCTGGCCCCGGTGCTGCTGCTGCCGCTCGTGCAGCGGCGCTGGCTCGCGCTGCGGGCGGGATTCGCCTCCGCAGCGGGCGCCACGCTGCTCGGCGTGCTCGTCGCGGGCCCGGCCAGTGGCCCGGAGTGGCTCCGGATCGCGCTGGCGGAGCCGGTGCCGGACGTCGTCGACAACGCCGCGTTGCCCGGGCTGGCCCTGCGGCTGGGCCTGCCCTCCGCGGCCGGCTCGGCACTCGGTGTCGTCGTGCTGCTGGGCACGCTCGCCTGGTTCGCGGCGCGGACCCGGCAGGGCCGTGGGGTCGACCCGGTGGGCACGGCACCGTGGGCCGTCGTCGCCGCGGGTCTGCTCCTCGCGCCGATCGCCTGGCACAACTACCTGCTGCTGCTCTGGCCCGGTGTGCTCGTGCTGGCCGGCCAGGGCTCCGGCCGGCGGGCAGCGGCCGCGGTGCTGCTCGCCCTGCCGGTGATCCCGGTGTCCTGGGCGGAGCTGTGGACGGCGGAGAACCCGTGGTCGCCGCTCGGCCGGTCGCTCTACTGCGCGATCCTGATCGGCTACTGGGTGGTGCTGCTGTCGTCGGCATCCACGTCGCGCGGCGGTTCAGGGGCGACCCCCGGCGCCGGGGCCGCCGGTGGCTGCGCCGGCGCGGGCGGCTCGGCCACCTCCGGTGACGGCGCGGCCGGGGACGCAGCGGCGGCGATTTCGTCGGCGGAGTCCGAGGTCGGCGCAGCGGGTCCGGGCCGGGACGGCTCGGTGTCTGCCGACGTCCGCTCCGCGGGTTTCTGACCTGCGATCGCCGTGGCCTCCGCGGCGGCGGCGTCGCCGGTCGGCGCGCTCGTCGCGGGCGCGGCCAGGCCCCGCCGATGTACCGGGCCGCCGGTGTCGTCGGGCGCCAGCCACAGCACACCCGACGGGGGCAGCCGCAGCGCCGCGGACGCCGGCCGGCCGTGCCACCTGGTCTGGTCCGCCTCGACCACACCGAGGTTGCCCACGCCCGACCCGCCGTAGCTCTCGGCGTCGGTGTTGAGCACCTCGCGCCAGCGTCCCGCGAACGGCAGACCGACCCGATAGTCCTCGTTGGGCGTGCCGGAGAAGTTCGCGATGCAGGCCAGCACGGTGGGCCGCCCCTCGGCGTCGACGCCGTGGCGCAGGAAGCTCAGCACGTTGCCCGAGGCGTCGTTGGCGTCGATCCAGGAGAATCCCTCCGGGGTGGTGTCCCGGGTCCACAGCGCCGGGTTCTCCCGGTAGGCGCGGTTGAGGTCACCGACGAGCCGGCGCAGCCCGCCGTGCAGCGGGTCGTCGAGCAGGTCCCAGTCCAGCGAGCGCTGCTCGGACCACTCCCGGACCTGCCCGAACTCGCCGCCCATGAACAGCAGCTGCTTGCCGGGGTGCGCCCACATGAACGCCAGCAGTGCGCGCACGCCCGCGGCCTTGTTCCAGTCGTCGCCGGGCATCCGGGTCCACAGGGAGCCCTTGCCGTGCACCACCTCGTCGTGGCTGAGCGGCAGCACGTAGTTCTCGCTGAACGCGTACATCAGCGAGAACGTCATCTGGTTGTGGTGGTAGCTGCGATGGATCGGGTCGTGCCTGGTGTAGCCGAGCGTGTCGTGCATCCACCCCATGTTCCACTTGAACCCGAAGCCCAGGCCGCCGAGATGGGTCGGCCGGGTCACCCCGGGCCACGCGGTGGACTCCTCGGCGATCGTCACCACGCCCGGGTGGTGGCGGTAGACGGTCGCGTTCATCTCCTGCAGGAACGAGACCGCGTCGAGGTTCTCCCGGCCACCGTGGATGTTGGGCAGCCACTGCCCTTCGGGGCGGGAGTAGTCGAGGTAGAGCATCGAGGCGACGGCGTCGACGCGCAGCCCGTCGATGTGGAACTCCTCGAGCCAGTACAGCGCGTTGGCGACCAGGAAGTTGCGCACCTCGGGGCGGCCGAAGTCGAACACGAGGGTGCCCCAGTCGGGCTGCTCCCCGCGGCGCGGATCGGCGTGCTCGTAGAGCGGGGTGCCGTCGAAGCGGGCGAGCGCCCACTCGTCGCGGGGGAAGTGCGCGGGCACCCAGTCGACGATCACGCCGTAACCGGCCTGGTGGAGCCGGTCGACGAAGTACCGGAAGTCGTCGGGGCTGCCGAACCGCGCGCTCGGCGCGTAGTAGGAGGTGACCTGGTAGCCCCAGGACCCGCCGAACGGATGCTCGGCCACGGGCAGCAACTCGACGTGGGTGAAGCCGGTCTCGTCCAGGTACTCGATGAGTTCGTCGGCGAGCTCGCGGTAGTTCAGACCCTGCCGCCAGGAGCCGAGGTGCATCTCGTAGACGCTCATGGGCTCCGCGTGCGGTTGACGCCGGGCGCGGGCGGCCATCCACTCGGCGTCGCCCCACTCGTGGCGCGAGGCGTCGACGACCGACGCGGTGGCCGGCGGGATCTCGGTGGCGAAGGCGAGCGGGTCGGCCTTGTCCCGCCAGCGGCCGTCGGCGCCGAGGATGCGGAACTTGTAGCGGGTGCCCGGCCCGACGTCCGGCACGAAGATCTCCCACACGCCGGAGCCACCCAGCGAGCGCATCGGGTGCGTCCAGCCGCCCCAGCCGTCGAAGTCGCCGGTGACCCGCACACCCTGCGCGGTGGGCGCCCAGACGGCGAAGCTGGTGCCGGTGACGGGGCCGGACGCGGTGTCGTAACGGCGTTCGTGGGCCCCGAGGACGTCCCACAGCCTCTCGTGGCGACCCTCGTTGATCAGATGCAGGTCGACCTCACCGAGGGTGGGCAGCCACCGGTACGGGTCGTCGACGGTGTCGATGCGGTCGCCGTAACGCACCGAGAGCTTGTAGTCCCCGGGCGGACCCGGGACCACACCGGACCACAGCCCCGCGTCGTGCACCTTCGCCAGCGGGTACGCGTTCTCCGGGTCACCGCCGAGCAGCACGTGCACCTCGTCGGCGTGCGGGCGCAGCGTCCGGACCACGGTGCCGTCCGGGTGGGGGTGGGCGCCGAGCACACCGTGGGGGTTGTGGTGGGCGCCGCCGAGCACCTGGTCGATCGTCGCCGGATCCGGCGGGCTGGCATCGACCGGGCGGGGGTTGATCGTCTGGGTCTGGTTCTCCTCGCGATCCACCCGTGAACCCTATTGCGACCGGGCCCGGATCGCCGACCCTGGTCAACCGTTCGGACCCGGATGGGCGCTTTCGGGGCGGCATCGGGATCCGGCTGTCGCGCTCCGCCGCTCAGCCCACGGCGTCGGTGTCGGTGTCGGTGTCGGAGGTGATGCGCGCGATCGAGGCCAGTGGGATCGGCACCCACGCGGGCCGGCTGCGGGTCTCGTAGAGCACCTCGTAGACGGCCTTGTCCAACTCGAACGCGCGCAGCACGAGGCTGTGCGCCCGTGGGTCCGTACCGGCCCGCTTGGCGTAGCCGTCGCAGAACGCCGACCGGTTGCGGGCCGACCACTCGTTGGCCCGCCAGGTCAGCTGTGCTTCCTGATGGGCCTCGTGATCGGGGTCGGAGAACCCGCCCGGCTCCCAGTCCGACACCTGGTGAAACGCCGCGTAGTCGAACGAGCGCAGCATCCCCGCGACGTCGCGCAGCGCGGAGTCCGGCCGCACCCGCTCCTCCAGCGGCTTGGCCGGCTCGCCCTCGAAGTCGATGAGAAACCAGCCCAGCGGCGTTCGCAGGGCCTGCCCCAGGTGCAGGTCACCGTGGATGCGCTGGACCGGCACCGGTGTGCCCCAGGCCGCCAGCGCGTCGTAGGCGGCCTGGATCCGGTCGACGTGCTCGGTGAGCTGGGGGACCTCAGCGGCGGCGGAGGCGAGCCGGGCGGTCATCCCCGCGGCCAGCTCGGCCGGGTCGGACTCGGACACGCCGAGGGCGCGGGCGAGCTCGTCGTGCACGAGCGCGACGGTCTCGCCGAGCCGGAACGACTCCCCGGCGAAGTCACCGCCGACCTCGTCGGCGCGCAGGTCGGCCTCGGCGAGCAGGTCCCGCACGCTGGCCAGGGCCATCGACCAGCCGTTGGCGGAGTTGGCGGCGAAGTCCTGCAACACGCCCAGGGTGACCGGCTCGCCGTCCAGGGTGCCCTCGACGGCGCCCTGCAGCGCGGCCACCTGCTCGCTGCCCACCGTCCGCAGAGCCCGGTGCAGCTCCAGGTCCGGGTTGATGCCCGGCGCGATCCGGCGGAACAGCTTGAAGATGGCCTTCTCGCCGTAGGCGACCGAGGTGTTGGACTGCTCGACGCCGAGCACCCGCCCGCTGACCCCCTCGGGGATCTCCGCGCCGGGCTCGGGCACGAAACGCACGTCACCGTGCTCACCGCCCACCGTGAGCCCGCCGCGGATCGCGTCGAGCAGCCAGTCGCTGACCTCGTGGTCCCAGAGCCCGTCGTAGGCGATCCGGTCGCCGACCCGGCCGATCGTCATGTGGTCGAGCTCGGTGCGCGTGTCGGAGCGCCGGGCCACGAGCAGCTGGTAGTACTGCACCGGCCCGCCGTCGGCGAACTCGACGGCGAGCACGGTGTGGTCGAGCAGCAGGTCGCCCGCGCCGTCGCCACCGATGAGCGGGGTGTTCGCAGCCACCCCGACCGAGCGCACCTCCCGGCCCTTGGCCGCGAACCACCGTTGCCGGGGCAGCCAGTCGGCCAGCAGCGCGGAGAGCTCCGAGGACGGCAACGCCAGACTCACGTGGTCTCCTCCGGGGGGGTGATCGAGAACCAGTAGAACCCGTGCCCGGGCAGCGTGAGCAGATAGGGCAGCTCGCCGATCTTCGGGAACGGCACGCTGCCGGTCAGCTCCCGCGGAGAACAACCCTGCCAGGGCGAGAGGTCCAGCTCCACCGGTTGCGGGAACCGGGACATGTTGTTCACGCACAGCACGGTGTCGTCACCGTAGGAGCGCACGTAGGCGAGCACCGACGGGTTCGAGCCGCCGAGCTCGTGGTACTCGCCCATCCCGAACGACGGGTGCCGCTTGCGGATCTCGATCATGTGCCGGGTCCAGTGCAGCAGCGACGTCGTGGAGTTGACCTGCGCCTCGACGTTGACGGCCTGGTACCCGTACAGCGGGTCCATGATGATCGGCAGGTACAGCCGCCCCGGGTCGGCCGTGGAGAACCCGGCGTTGCGGTCCGGGGTCCACTGCATCGGGCTGCGCACGGCGTCCCGGTCGCCGAGCCAGATGTTGTCGCCCATGCCGATCTCGTCGCCGTAGTACAGGACCGGCGAGCCGGGCAGCGACAGCAGCAGCGCGGTGAACAGCTCGAGCTGGTTGCGGTCGTTGTCCAGCAGCGGGGCCAGCCGGCGGCGGATGCCGATGTTGGCCTTCATACGCGGGTCCTTGGCGTACTCCGCGTACATGTAGTCGCGCTCTTCGTCGGTGACCATCTCGAGGGTCAGCTCGTCGTGGTTGCGCAGGAAGATGCCCCACTGGGCGCCCGACGGGATGGCCGGCGTCTGGGCCAGGATCTCCGAGATCGGGAAGCGGTTCTCCCGGCGCACCGCCATGAAGATGCGCGGCATCAGCGGGAAGTGGAACGCCATCTGGCACTCGTCGCCGCCGGTCTCGGGGTCGCCGAAGTACTCCACGACGTCCGACGGCCACTGGTTGGCCTCGGCGAGCATGACCCGGCCCGGGTACTCGTCCTCCATCACCTTGCGGCAACGCTTGAGGAACGCGTGCGACTCGGCGAGGTTCTCGCAGTTCGTGCCCTCGCGCTCGAACAGGTACGGCACGGCGTCGAGCCGGAAACCGTCGATACCGAGGTCCAGCCAGAACCGCAGGACCTCGAGCATCTCCTCCTGCACGGCCGGGTTGTCGTAGTTCAGGTCCGGCTGGTGGGAGAAGAACCGGTGCCAGTAGAACTGCCCGCGCACCGGGTCGTAGGTCCAGTTCGAGGACTCGGTGTCGACGAAGATGATCCGGGCGTCGGGGTAGCCGGAGTCGTCGTCGGCCCAGACGTAGTAGTCGCCGTAGGGGCCGTCGGGGTTGCGCCGCGACTCCTCGAACCAGGGGTGCTGGTCGGAGGTGTGGTTCATGACCAGGTCGGTGATGACGCGGATGCCGCGCTTGTGCGCCTCGTCCAGGAACGTCACGAAGTCCTCGACGGTGCCGAACTCCGGTAGCACCTCGCGGAAGTCGCGGATGTCGTATCCGCCGTCCCGCAGCGGGGAGTCGTAGAAGGGCGGCAGCCAGAGGCAGTCGACCCCGAGCCACTGCAGGTAGTCGAGCTTGTCGGTGAGGCCCCGCAGGTCGCCGGTGCCGTCGCGGTTCGAGTCCGAGAACGCGCGGACCAGCACCTCGTAGAAGACCGCACGTTTGAACCAGTCGTGGTCGACTTCCAGGGTGCGCGCGTGCGAGTACTCCTCCGAGGAGTGCACGGCCAGCGTGTGCTCGGTGGTGTCCTGGGTGGCGGGGTCCGTGGTCGAGTCCGGGGCGGAGCCGGCCGAGGTGTCGATCGACATGGAGGTATCGCGTCCTACACAAGAGGGATGAATGGCGGAGGGGGCATCGGGCAGTCGTACCGCTCCCGGTGTCCCTGGTCAAAACGTGAGCGGGCCCTTATCGAGGGTATCCGGATGAACGCCGGCCGGGACGGCCGCGCTCACCCGCGACGGGCACGGCCGTACCGGCTGGCACCGGTGTCGGCGAAACAGTGGGCCGCCGAACCTTTGCGCTGCTCAGCGGCCCGCTGGGGTGTCTAGACCGCAGCCGGTACCGCGGGCCTGTCGACCCGCAGGATGTGCGCGACCGCATTCCACGGCTCGAGGCGGACGTAGTTCCGCTCGCCCCAGTGGAACGTCGCACCGCTGACCTCGTCGTGGACCTCCACCGGGTCGCCCCAGTTCAGTCCGAGCGCGGGCAGGTCGAGCGAGACCATGCCCTCCGCCGCGTTGTACGAGTCCAGCGTGACGACCACGAGAACCGTGTCGCCCGTGGCCGGGTCGGTTCGTGAGTACGCCATGAGGTTGTCGTTGTCGACGTGATGGAAATGGATGTCGCGCAGCTGTTGCAGCGCCGGGTGCGAACGCCGGATCTCGTTGAGCCGGGTGATCCACGGCTCCAGCGATTCGCCCCGGTTCAGGGCCGCGTGGAAGTCACGCGGACGCAACTCGTACTTCTCGGAATCCCGGTACTCCTCGCTGCCCGGCTTCACCGGCTCCCACTCGAACAGCTCGAATCCGGAGTAGACACCCCAGGTCGGTGACATCGTGGCCGCCAACGTAGCCCGGATGGCGAACATTCCGGGGCCGCCGGTCTGCAGCGACTCGTGGAGGATGTCCGGAGTGTTGACGAACAGGTTGGGCCGGGCCTCGTCGGCGCGCTGGGCGTGCATCAGCGCGAACTCGGTCAGCTCCTCCTTCGTCGTCCGCCAGGTGAAGTAGGTGTAGGACTGGGTGAATCCGAGGCGGGCGAGCCCGAACAGCCGCGCCGGGCGGGTGAACGCCTCCGCCAGGAACAGCACGTCGGGGTAGCGGGCCTTGACCTGCCAGATCAGCCAGTGCCAGAAGTTCGGCGGCTTGGTGTGCGGGTTGTCGACCCGGAAGATGCGCACCCCGTGCTCGACCCAGTGCAGCACCACGCGCAGCACCTCGGCGTACAGGCCGGCCGGGTCGTTGTCGAAGTTGATCGGGTAGATGTCCTGGTACTTCTTCGGCGGGTTCTCCGCGTACGCGATCGTCCCGTCGGGGCGCACGGTGAACCACTCCGGATGCTCGGCGACCCACGGGTGGTCGGGCGCGCACTGCAGCGCCAGGTCCAGCGCAATCTCCATGCCCAGGTCCTGGGCCCGGGCCACGAACGCGTCGAAGTCCTCGAGGGTGCCCAGCTCCGGGTCGATGGCGTCGTGCCCGCCGTCGGCCGAGCCGATCGCCCACGGCGACCCGACGTCACCGGGCTCGGCGTGCACGGAGTTGTTACGGCCCTTGCGGTGCACCGTGCCGACCGGGTGGATCGGCGGCAGGTAGACCACGTCGAAGCCCATCGCCGCGATCCGGTCGAGCTCCTTGGCGGCGGTCACGAACGAACCGTGCACGGCCCGGCCGGTCTCGTCCCGGCCGCCGGTCGAGCGCGGGAAGAACTCGTACCAGGAGCCGTAGAGGGCGCGGGGCCGGTCGACGTAGACCTGGTAGGCGCGGCCGCGGGTGACCAGCTCCCGCACCGGGCGCTCGGTCATGATCGCGTCGACGGCGGGGAACAATGCCGGGGCGACCCGGGCGTGCAGGGGCAGGGCCGGATCGCGCAGCGCATTGGCGGCGCCGAAGAGCAGGTCGCGGTTGGCGCTCTCGGCCGGGCGCCGGCCGACCCGCTGCAGCAGCCGGGCGCCGGTCTCCAGGTCGTTGGCGAGTTCCTCGGCGCTCTGCCCGGCGTCGAGCTTGGCCTGCACGGCGTGGCGCCAGGTGGCCCACGGGTCGCTCCAGGCGTCGACGCGGTAGGTCCACAGGCCCGGTTCGTCGGGGGTGACGGTGGCCACGAACCGATCGGTGCCGACACCATCGGGGACCATCCGCACGTGCTCGCCGGCCCCCCGGCTGCCGAGCTTCTTCCAGACCACATTGGCCGCGACGGCATCGTGCCCTTCGCGCCACACGGTGGCCCGGATCGGGACCACCTCGCCGACTACGGCTTTACTGGGATGACGACCGTTTCCGACTACCGGGCTCACATCATCGATTCCGAGCCGACCGGTCATCGGCGCCACCCCCACTGCCCGCCCGTCGCCTGAGTCACAACGGTACCTACCCGATTCATCCCTGCTCATAACGGGTGCCGCGTTCCACGACACGTTTACGTGCAGTTCATCGATCGGTACCAACCGTTCGTCGTTCAGCAGCCGCTGAGGCGCCTTTCGACGTCTTCGAGCGGTGGACCGATCCCACCCGATCGTGCTCCAACTCGCACGTCGGCTTCCGCACTCCGGAAGTGGAACGCCGAAATGGCAGCGGGAATTCCCGGGCCCGGCTCCGCCGGCCGCCCGGCGACGAGAGGTGCGCCTCGGATGCGCCGCGTACCAGCCGGTCCGGCACCGGCGGGCCCCGGACCGGGCCTGACGGCCGGGACTGAAACGATCTCGGCACCGATTCACGTACGCTGCTTCCGCGTGAGAGCCCTGCGCCGCTTCACCGTCCGCGCCCAGCTTCCGGAGCAGCTCGCCCCGCTGCACGCGCTGGCCACCAACCTGCGCTGGAGCTGGCATCCGCCGACCCAGGACCTGTTCGCCCGTCTCGACCCCGACGCCTGGGAACGCTCCGGCCACGACCCCGTCCGGTTGCTGGGGGAGATCTCCAGCGCGCGGCTGGCCGAGCTCGCCGCCGACGCCGAGACCGTCGTGACGATCCGCGAGCTGGCCGACGACCTCGCCGCCTACCTCAGTGAGCCCCGCTGGTACCAGGGCGAGCGGGAGGACGACCCGTCGCTGCCCGCCGCGGTCGGCTACTTCTCCATGGAGTTCGGCGTCAGCGAGGTGCTGCCGAACTACTCCGGCGGCCTGGGCGTGCTCGCGGGGGACCACCTCAAGGCCGCGTCGGACCTCGGCGTCCCGTTGATCGGCGTCGGGCTGCTGTACCGCTCCGGCTACTTCCGGCAGTCGCTGTCGCTGGACGGCTGGCAGCTCGAGCACTACCCGGTCCTCGACCCGCAGGGGCTCCCGCTGCAGCTGCTCACCGACCGGTCCGGGGCGCCCGTGCTGGTCGAGGTCAGCATGCCCGAGGGCCGCACGCTCAAGGCCCGGGTCTGGCAGGCCGCCGTCGGCCGCGTCCCGCTGCTGCTGCTCGACTCCGACATCGAGGACAACGACCCCGACCTGCGCGGCGTCACCGACCGGCTCTACGGCGGCGACCAGGACCACCGGATCAAGCAGGAGATCCTCGTCGGTATCGGCGGGGTGCGCGCGGTGCGCGCGTTCTGCGCGGCCACCGGGCACCCGGAGCCGGAGGTCTTCCACACCAACGAGGGCCACGCCGGCTTCCTCTCGCTGGAGCGCATCCGGGAGCTGTCCGCCGCCGAGGGCCTGAGCTTCGACGAGGCGGTCACCGCGGTGCGCGCCGGCACGGTGTTCACCACGCACACGCCGGTGCCCGCCGGCATCGACCGGTTCCCGGTGGACCTGGTGCGGCACCACTTCTCCGACCGCCTCGTGCCCGGGGTGCCGATGGACCGGGTGCTGGCGCTCGGCGCCGAGGAGAACCCGAACACGTTCAACATGGCGCACATGGGGCTGCGGCTGGCCCAGCGGGCCAACGGGGTGTCGAAGCTGCACGGCGCGGTGTCGCGCGGCATGTTCGGCGGGCTGTGGAGCGGGTTCGACGCCGACGAGGTGCCGATCGGCTCGGTCACCAACGGCGTGCACGGCCACACCTGGGAGGCGCGTGAGGTCACCGAGCTGCTCGGTGACCCGACCCCGGGCCGCTCGGGGGCGCCGGCCACCGAGCCGGTGTCGGACGCGACGCTGTGGGCGCTGCGCGGTGCGCTGCGGTCCCGGCTCGTCGACGAGGTCCGCCGCCGGGTGCGCGCGGCGTGGCTGGAGCGGGGGGCGTCCGCCCCGGAGCTGGGCTGGACCGACCACGTCTTCGACCCCGAGGTGCTCACCGTCGGGTTCGCCCGGCGGGTGCCCACCTACAAGCGGCTCACCCTCATGCTGCGCGACCCCGACCGGCTGCGGGACCTGCTGCTCGACCCGCACCGTCCGGTGCAGCTGATCGTCGCGGGCAAGTCGCACCCGGCCGACGACGGCGGCAAGGCGCTGATCCAGCAGATCGTGCGGTTCGCCGACGACCCGGCGGTCCGGCACCGGATCGTGTTCCTGCCCGACTACGACATGTCGATGGCCCGGTACCTGTACTGGGGCTGCGACGTCTGGCTGAACAACCCGCTGCGCCCGCTCGAGGCGTGCGGCACGTCGGGCATGAAGTCGGCGCTCAACGGCGGGCTGAACCTGTCGATCCGCGACGGCTGGTGGGACGAGCTGTACGACGGCGCCAATGGCTGGGCGATCCCGACGGCCGACGGCATCGACGACCCGACCCGGCGCGACGACCTCGAGGCGAATGCGCTCTACGAACTGCTCGCCACCCAGGTCGCGCCCGCGTTCTACGAGCGCGACGGCGGCGTGCCGACCCGCTGGGTCGAACTGGTCCGGCACACGCTGGACACGCTGCGCCCGCAGGTGCAGGCGACCCGGATGGTGCGCGAGTACGTCCAGGACTGGTACGTCCCGGCCGCCCGCGCGGCCGCGGAGATCGTCACGGACGACTTCGCCGCGGCGAAGGAGCTCGCGAGCTACCGGGCGCGGCTCAACACCGCCTGGCCGCTGGTCAAGGTGGGCGGGGTGGACGCCTCCGGGCTGCCCGACACCCCGGTGGTGGGCGCGCCGATGACGGTGCGCGCGGCGGTCGACCTGGCCGGGCTGGATCCGGCCGACGTGTGCGTGGAGGTCGTGGTCGGGCGGGTGGACGACAGTGACGAGCTCGACGACTCGGTCAGCGCGCCGATGAAGCACGTCGGCACGAGCGACGGCCGGGACCGCTTCGAGGCGATCGTGCCGCTGCCGCACGCGGGCCTGACCGGGTACACGGTGCGGGTTCTGCCGGCGCACCCGCTGCTGGCCACGCACGGCCGGGTCGTCGGTCCGGGATGACCGGCTGTGGACGGACCGGCCGGGGCCGTCAGCCGCAGCAGCCGCCACCGCAGCAGCCGCCACCGGCCGGGGCGGCGGCGCGGGGAGCACTGCGCGAGCCGGCGCCGGCGATCGCCACCGTGCTGAGCAGCTTGACGGTGTCGTTGTGCCCGGTGGGGCAGGGTGCCGGGTCACCGGAGGCGCTCATCGGGCGGTTGACCTCGAAGGTCGTCGAGCATTCCCGGCAGCGGAACTCATAGCGAGGCACGCACCGCAGCGTACCGGCCTTCCACCCGGTCGTGAGTGGATGACGCCGTTCCGACGGCGTTGTGCACTCACGGGCGGCAAAGCCCCAGGAAGAGCACCGAGTGCGGGGGCAGGGTGATCGTGCTGCCGCCGGGCAGTGCGCGGGTCGAGACGGGCTTCCCGTCGCCGACGCTCGTGTCCAGCACCGGCCGGAACCGCCCGTCGGGCGGCAGCGTGTACGGCGTCGCGGTGTCGCCGGCGTGCAGCAGCAGCAACCCGTCGTTGACCAGCAGCCCTACCGTGCGGGCACCGCCGTCGTGCCAGTCGCCGTTGTCCATCAGCCGCCCCGACGGGTGCCACCAGGACGCCTCGGTGTCGGCGAAGAACCGGTCGCGGTGCAGGTCGGGGTAGGAGCGGCGCAGCTCCGCCACGCGCGCGGTGAACGCGGTCAGCTCGGCCCCCTCGGGGGAGTCCGACCAGTCCACCCACGAGGTCTCGTCGTCGAGGCAGTAGGCGTTGTTGTTGCCGCCCTGGGTGCGCCACCGCTCGTCGCCCGCGACGAGCATCGGGGTGCCGGTGGACAGCAGCAGGGTCGCCAGTATCGCCCGGGCCGTCGCCAGCCGCCGCGCCCTGATCACCGGTGAGCTCGTCTCGCCCTCGGCCCCGAAGTTCTGGGAGCGGTTGTCGTCGGTGCCGTCCCGGTTGTTCTCGCCGTTGGCCTCGTTGTGCTTGCCCTGGTAGGAGACGAGGTCGCGCAGGGTGAACCCGTCGTGGGCGGTGACGAAGTTGATCGACGCCCACGGTCGGCGGCCGGACAGCGCGTAGATGTCGGAGCTGCCCGTCACCCGGGACGCCAGTTCGCCGATCCGGCCGTGCCCGCGCCAGAAGTCGCGCACCGCGTCGCGGTAGCGGCCGTTCCACTCCGACCACGCGACGCCGAACCCGCCGACCCGGTACCCCTCGCCGGTCGCGTCCCACGGCTCGGCGATCAGCTTGACCGTCGACAGCACCGGATCGACGGCGATCGCCGTGAGCAGTGAGGCGTTCGGGTCGAACGCCCCGGAACGCGGACGGCCGAGCACGCTGGCCAGGTCGATCCGGAAGCCGTCCACCCCGAACGCGGTCACCCAGTGCCGCAGCGCGTCGCAGACCAGCCGGATCACGGTCGGGGAGCCGGAGTCGAGGGTGTTGCCGCAGCCGGTGATGTCGGCGTCGTGCCCGCTGCCGCCCAACGAGTAGTACGACCGCGCGTCGAGGCCGCGGTAGGACAGCGTGGTCCCGCCGACCCCGCCCTCCGCGGTGTGGTTGGGAACCATGTCGAGGATGACCTCGATGCCGGCGGCGTGCAGGGCGTCGACCATGGTCCGGAACTCGGTCAGCTCCGCCCCCGGGACGCTCGCGTAGCCGGCGTGCGGAGCCAGGAACCCGAGCGTCGAGTAGCCCCAGTAGTTCGTGGCACCCCGTTCGAGCAGCGACGGCTCGTCGGCGATGGAAGCCACCGGGAGCAGTTCGACCGCGGTGACCCCGATCCGGCGCAGGTGCTCGATGACCGCGGGATGGGCCAGCCCGAGGTAGGTGCCGCGGTGCTGCGGCGGCACCTCCGGATGCAGCTTGGTGTAGCCACGGACGTGCAGTTCCTGGATCACCGTCTCCGACCACGGCACGTCCGGACGGGCGCCGGGTGGCACGGCGAGCGGGGCCGTCACCACCGACAGCGGCACCGACCCCAGCGAGTCGACCGTGCTGGGCGGTCCGGTCATCGGGTCGTCGCACCAGCCGCGGGCGGCTGCGAGATCGGTGACCCGCCCGGTGATCTGCCGCGCGTGCGGGTCGACGAGGATCTTGGCGGGGTTGGTGCGCACCCCGTCCCACGGCCGGTACGGCCCGTGCACCCGGTAGCCGTAGCGCTGGCCGGCCCGTACACCCGCAACCGTGCCGTGCCACACCCCGAAGGTGTGCTCGGTCAGTTCGACGCGGCGCTCGGTCAGATCACCGTCCGGACCGTCCACGAGGCACACCTCGACAGCGTCCGCGCTGGTCGAGGCGACGGCGAAGCGGACCCCGTCGGCGTCGACATGGGCACCCAACGGGAAGACCGGCACGATCGGCCAGGATAGAGCTCGTGGCCTCGACCGGATCGCTCCCTGAGTCCATCGTCACCGACCCGTCGGGAGGCGGTGCCGAACCCGATCTCACCGACCTCGTCGTCCACATGGACGGCGTCGCGGTGCGCCGTGGCGCCACGAGCCTGCTCGCCGACGTCCACTGGGCCGTCGAGCTGGACGAGCGCTGGGTCGTCCTCGGCCCGAACGGCGCAGGCAAGTCGACGCTGCTGCGGCTCGCCGCCGCCGAGTTGCACCCGTCCGCGGGCGCGGTGCACGTGCTCGGCGAGCGGCTGGGCCGGGTGAACGTGTTCGAGCTGCGCACCCGGATCGGGCTGTCGTCGGCGAACCTGGGTCTGCGTGTCCCCGGCGACGAGACCGTCAGCGATGTCGTCGTCAGCGCCGGCTACGGGGTGCTGGGCCGCTGGCGGGAGCGCTACGACGAGACCGACACCGGCCGCGCCCGCTACCTGCTGGCCGCGCTGGGCGTCGAGCGGCTCGCCGACCGGGAGTTCCGCACCCTGTCCGAGGGCGAGCGCAAACGGACCCTCATCGCCCGCGCGCTGATGACCGACCCCGAGCTGCTGCTGCTCGACGAGCCCGCGGCCGGGCTCGACCTGGGCGGGCGCGAGGACCTGGTCGGCCGGCTCTCCGCGCTCGCGCTGGACGCGAGTGCGCCCGCCTCGGTGCTGGTCACCCACCACGTCGAGGAGATCCCACCCGGCTACACCCACGGGCTGTTGCTGCGCGAGGGCCGGGTGGTCGCCGCCGGGCTGCTCGATGACGTGCTGACCGACGAGAACCTGAGCACCACCTTCGGTCTGCCGCTGGCCGTGCAGCGCCGCCGCGGCCGCTACACCGCCTGGCTCCGCTGACCACGCACCCGGCGCCCCACGAACGGCACCTTCGTTCGAACCTGTTGATCGAACCTGTTGATCGAAAGTGCCGTTCGTGACAACACGGCGGGCGGGGTGGGGACGTTAGGGTCCATGGCGTGACTGAGTTCGTGAGCCTCGAGGTCGACAACGGTGTGGGCACGATCCGGCTGAACCGGCCGCCGATGAACGCGCTGAACCGCCAGGTGCAGGAGGAGTTGCTCACCTGCGCCGACGAGGCGACGCGGCGCGACGACGTCCGCGCCGTGATCGTCTACGGCGGCGAGAAGGTGTTCGCCGCCGGCGCGGACGTCAAGGAGATGGCCACCATGTCGTACTCCGACATGGCCCCGGTCGCGCGGCGGCTCTCCGCCGGGCTCGGTGCGGTCGCCTCGATCCCGAAGCCGACGATCGCCGCCGTCACCGGCTACGCCCTGGGTGGCGGCCTGGAGGTCGCGCTGAGCTGCGACCGGCGCATCGTCGGTGACAACGCCAAGCTCGGCGTCCCGGAGATCCTGCTCGGCGTGATCCCCGGTGGCGGCGGCACCCAGCGGCTGGCCCGGCTGATCGGCCCGTCCCGGGCGAAGGACATGGTCTACACCGGCCGGTTCGTCGGCGCCGAGGAGGCCCTGGCCATCGGGCTCGTCGACGAGGTCGTCGCGCCCGACGAGGTGTACGACCGCGCGGTGGCCTACGCCTCCCAGTTCGCCAACGGCCCGGCCCTGGCCTACGCCGCCGCCAAACGGGCCATCGACGGCGGTCTGGACACCGACCTGCGCACCGGGCTCGACATCGAGTCCGACGGGTTCGCGGGGCTCTTCGCGAGCGAGGACCGCACCATCGGCATGGAGTCCTTCGTCGAGAACGGCCCGGGCAAGGCGAAGTTCATCGGCCGCTGAGGCGGTCCGGCCCCGCCCTCGGGCGGTCGGATGCCGGTGTCGGGCCCGGGCCTCGGCCGTGCCGGGCCCGCCCCGGCATGCCGCGACGGCTGGCTACCCTTCCTACTCATGAGTACGGACCCGGCGCCCAACCCGCATGCCACCGCCGAGCAGGTCGAGGCAGCCCGGCACGACCCGAAGCTGGCCAACGTCCTCTACCACGACTGGGAGGCCGGCTCCTACGACGACAAGTGGTCGATCTCGTACGACGAGCGCTGCGTCTCCTACGCGGCCGACCGCTTCCGGCTCGTCGCGGGGGACACCGGCTGGCCGTACGAGCGGGCGCTGGAGCTGGGCTGCGGCACGGGGTTCTTCCTGCTCAACCTCATGCAGGCCGGGGCGGCGACGAAGGGCTCGGTGACCGACCTGTCGCCGGGGATGGTGCAGGCCGCACTGCGCAACGCGAAGGGCCTCGGGCTCGATGTCGACGGCCGGGTCGCGGACGCCGAGCGCATCCCGTACGACGACGACTCCTTCGACCTGGTCGTCGGACACGCCGTGCTGCACCACATCCCCGACGTCGAGGGCGCGCTGCGCGAGGTGCTGCGGGTGCTCGAGCCGGGCGGCCGGTTCGTCTTCGCCGGTGAGCCCACCATGATCGGCGACTTCTACGCCCGCCGCCTCGGTGCGCTGACCTGGAAAGCCACCACGACGATCACCAAGCTGCCTGCGCTGCAGGGCTGGCGGCGCCCGCAGACCGAGCTCGACGAGTCGTCGCGGGCGGCGGCGCTCGAGGCGCTCGTCGACATCCACACCTTCGACCCGGCGGACCTGGAGGCGATGGCCCGCCGTGCGGGGGCGCCGGACGCGCGGGTGGCCACCGAGGAGTTCGCCGCTGCCATGCTGGGCTGGCCGGTGCGCACGTTCGAGGCCGCGGTCCCCCCGGGCAAGCTCGGGATGGGCTGGGCGATGTTCGCCTACCGAAGCTGGCAGCGGCTGTCCTGGCTCGACCAGAACCTGCTGTCCCGGGTGGTGCCGCGGGCCTGGTTCTACAACGCTCTGATCACGGGAACGAAGCCGGTTCGGTAGTCCTACTGATCCGACGGCGCCCGGCCGGCCGCACGATGGCGTAGTGACAGGCACACTGTCCGACATGGACCGCCCGCTCGAACCCCTCTGGCGCGGGCTGCTGGTCTATCGCGTGCTGACGCTGATCAGCGTCTCGGTGCTCGCGCTCTTCCGGCTCGATGAGTACGCGGCACCGGCCGGTGCGCTCACCGTGATGGCGGTGATGGCGGTGTGGACGGCCGTCACGGCCTACGGCTACCTCGGCGGACCGCCCGACCGCCGCGGGCGACTGGCCGTCGCCGATCTCGTCGTCACCACCGGTGTCATGGCCACCACCCCGTTCGTCCTGACCCCGGCCCAGCTGGACGCCGGCATCCCCGGCATGGGCTCGATCTGGACCCCGGGCGCGGCCCTGGCGTCCGCGATCGCCTTCGGCCTCCGCGGCGGCGTGGCCGGGGCGCTGGTGATCTCCGCGGCGCTGCTGCTGTCGAAGGGACGCATCGGGACGGCCGAGCTGGGCGACGTCCAGCTGCTGGTGCTGGCCGGACTCACGATCGGCTTCGCCTCCACCGTGCTGCGACGCTGGGCCGAGCGGGTACGGCTGGCGGTGGCGGCAGAGGCCGCGGCGGCGGAGCGGGAGCGGCTGGCCCGCTCGATCCACGACGGCGTGCTGCAGGTGCTCTCCCACGTCCGGCGCCGCGGGGCGGAGCTGGGTGGTGGCGCCGCCGAGCTCGGGGTGCTGGCCGGGGAACAGGAGGTCGCCCTGCGCACCCTGTTGACCGGCGGGTCCGCCGCCGTCGACGGCGCGGGCCGCAGGGATCTGGCGGCGGCACTGCGGGCGCTCACGTCGTCGCAGGTCACGGTGTCCGCGCCCGCCCATCCGCTCGAGCTGCCCGCGGCGACCGTCGACGAGCTGGTCGCGGTGGTGCGCGCCGCGCTGGCCAACACCGCCGCGCACGTCGGTCCGGACGCCCCGGCCTGGGTGTTCGTCGAGGAGGGCGACGACACCGTGGAGATCAGCGTCCGCGACGACGGGCCGGGCATCCCGGACGGCCGCCTCGCGGAAGCCGAGCAGCAGGGACGGCTGGGGGTCGCCCGCTCGATGCGCGGCCGGGTGCACGATCTGGGTGGCACGATCGACTGCGACACCGGGCCCGGCCGGGGTACCGAGTGGATCATCCGGGTACCGACGGCGGGGGTGCGCACATGATCGAGCAGACGCCGGTGACCGTGATGGTCGTCGACGACCACCCGATCTGGCGCGAAGGCGTGGCCCGCGACCTCACCGAGCGTGGCTGCCGCGTGGTCGCCACCGCCCCGGACGCCGACGCCGCGATCCGGATCGCCCCCGCCGCGAATCCCCGCGTGGTGCTCATGGATCTCAACCTCGGTGCCACCTCGGGCGTGGCCGCGATCGCCGGGATCCTGGAGAAGCTGCCCGACACGAAGGTGCTGGTGCTCTCGGCCAGCGGAGAGCACGCCGACGTGCTGGACGCGGTCAAGGCGGGGGCGAGCGGCTACCTGGTGAAGTCCGCGAGCGCCGAGGAACTCCTCGACGCCGTGCACCGCACCGCTGACGGCTTCCCCGTCTTCACCCCAGGGCTGGCCGGGCTGGTGCTGGGGGAGTACCGCCGGCTGGCGGGGGAGCCGTCGCATCGGGACTCCCCGGCCGTGCCCGCACTCACCGAACGGGAGACCGAGGTTCTCCGGCTGGTGGCCAAGGGGATGACCGCCAAACAGATCGGGGAGCGGCTGGTGCTGTCGCACCGGACCGTGGAGAGCCACGTGCAGAACACGCTGCGCAAGCTGCAGTTGCACAACCGCTCGCAACTGGTCCGCTTCGCGATCGAGCAGGGGATCGCCGGCGCCGAATGAGGCTCCGGGAGGGTGGCCCGCGAAGGGCGAGGGGCTCTCATCATCACTCACAGTGTGCGAATGCTGACTTTCTGATGAGCAGAGAGGGTCTATCGAGACGGCGACCGAGTGAAGTCGGTGACTGAACGTTCAACACTGGGACGTGATCGTCGTCACTAGATATGGTGACGAGCATGGTCGTCGTCGGGCAGGAAGCGCCTCGGTGGGCCCCGTCCTTCGCCACGGTCCGCCGGGGCTACGACCCCGCGCAGGTCACCGCGCATCTACGCCAGATCGAGCTCGAGTTCGAGATCCTGGTCGCTGATCGAGACGCTGCGCTGGGGCAGGCCGCCCAGTTCCTCCGCGAGCTCGACGCAGCACGTCGGGAGATCGAGCGACTGCGCTTCCAGGTCCCGCGTCTGAGCCTTCCCCCCGAGAGCGTCGAGAGCATGAGCGAGCGGCTGCAGTTGATGCAGCGGCTTGCCCGCGACGAGTTCGGCACGATGCAGGCGGAAGCCGCCGCGTACACCGCCGAGATCATCGCCGAGGCCCGGGAAAGGGCCCGCCAGGACGCCGCCCCGGCAGAGCGGGAAGCCGGCAGTGCGCCCGGAACCGCCACCGGGACGCCGACCGCCGCTGCCGAGATGCCGACCGTCGCGGCCGCAGAGGTGTCGGCCGGCGCCGCCGGAACGCAGACGACCGCCGGCGGCGCCGGGACGCCGGCGACAGCCACCGCCACCGGGACCTCGACCGCTGCCGGGACCTCGACGGCTGCCGGGACCTCGACCGCCACCGTGACACCGACCGCCACGGCGACACCGACCACTCCCGGGTCGCCGAGGGCGGCCGGCGCCGCCGGGGGGCCGACGACCGGCACAGCCGAGGCGCGCACGGCTGCAGCGGCGCCGCCGATGGCTGCCGACGCGGCCTCGGCAGCCGAAGCCCAGCTGCATCCCGGCCGCGAGGACGACTCCGGGCCCGATGAGGATTCGTCGGCCGAGCCTCAGGCCGGTGAGGGTGGGTCTCATCAGGGCGTTGCGGAAGCCGAACGGACGGTGCGCCGGCTGCGCCGGGAAGCCGCCCGGGAACGGGCTCGGCTGCACGAAGTGGCGGTCGCCAAGCGGGCCGCGGCGGACGAGGAGTTCCGCACGACACTCGCTCTGCGGTGCCGCGAGGTGCTGGTGCAGCTGACCGCTCTGCAGGCCGAGAACCTGCGCACCGCGCAACGCCTGATCGCCGAGGCCAACGACGCCGCACGCCGCGTCGTCGAGGAGGCCCAGCGGCAGGTCGACGAGCTGCACTCGGTGCGGGCTCAGCTCGTCCAGCAGCTCACCCGCAGCCGGATGATGATCGACCGGACACTGCCCGAGCTGGTCATACCGGCACCGCGCGACAAGCATTAGACCGGCGGCCCGGGCCGCGACCTCCCCCGTCCAGGTGGTAGCCGCGCAACCGCGTCCCGGCGGTGATCATCGATGGGAGACTGCCCCTCGGGTGCCGGCACGGGCCGGCCGCGGGCGGTACCAGGAGGTCGCCGGAATGGGCGGGCCGGAGCGGATCGGATCAGGGCCGGCCGCGGTCGTGGTGGGCCCCGGGGCGGGCGGCGGCGACGGTCGGGGCGCCGACGCGGCGCTCCTGGTCGCGGCGGGGATCGACGTGGTCGGCACCGCCGTCGACGTGGACGAGGCGGTGACGTTGATCGTGGCCCGTCGGCCGCAGGTCGCCGTGGTCGATGTGGCAGGCCCGGACGCCGCGCCGCTCGTCGACGCGATCGTCTCGGCTGCCCCCGAGATCCCGGTGCTGGTCCTGGTGACGGGTGAGGACCACGGGGGCGTGCTGGCCGCGGTGCGGGCCGGGGCCGCCGGTGTGCTGGTCCACGACGGCGCCGGGGCCGCGCTCGCCGCGGCGGTGCGCCGCACCGCCGCGGGGGAGGCGGTGTTCAGTCCGGGCCTGGCCGAGGTGATCCTGGAGGAGTACGGCCGAGCGGGAGTGCAGGCAGGAACGACTCCGCGGCTCACCGAGCGGGAGGCCGATGTGCTGCGCCTGGTCGTGGCGGGGCTGACGGCACGCCAGATCGCGGTCCGGCTCGTGCTCTCGCCACGCACGGTGGAGAACCACATCCAGCGCACGCTGCGGAAGTTCCGGCTCCACGGGCGTGCGGCACTCGTCCGCTACGCGATCGAACACGGACTGGCCTGAGCTCCTGAGCGGCGATCGCCGCTCACGGCGGCGTCAGCCGAAGGAGACCAGGCGGCGCAGCACCTCGGCCAGGACCGCCTCGGTGTCGGCGTCCAGTGCGACGTGCACGGGCGGGCCCTGCGCCTCGGGGCGGCGGTCCGCGACCGTGGCGCCGCGGGCCGGGCCGAGGTCGCAGGCCACCTGGATCGGCAGCGCCGTGGTGCGCAGCGTCCCGGGCAGGATCGCCTCGAGCACCGCGAGAGCATCGTGCAGGGCCACCGCATCGATGCCGTAGCGCTCGAGGAACGCCTCGCGGTAGAGCGCGATCACGCCGGCCAGGGCGGCGCAGCGCGGCCCGCCGGCGATGAGCTTGGAGATCCAGGCGCCGTCGGCCAGGCAGCGCATCGTGATGTCCAGCGGCACCATGGTGACGGGCACCTCGAACTGGTTCAGCACCCGGTGCGCGGCCTCGGGATCGGCGTACACGTTGAACTCGGCCACGCCCCGGGTGTTGCCCGCCCCCAGCGAACCGGCCATCGCCACGATTCGGTCGATCTTGGTCACGAGGTCGGGATGCGCGCCCAGCAGCAGCGCGCTGTGGGTCAGCGGCCCGATCGAGACGATGGTGACCGGCTCGGTCGCCTCCCGGAGCACGTCGGCCATCAGCGCGACGGCGAACCTGGGGTCCGCCGCGATCGGCTCCGGGAACTCGGCCGCGCGGCCGCCCAGCCCGTCGGCCCCGTGCCACTGCGGCGCCCGCTCCTCCTGCAGGTGCACCAGCGGCCGGGCCGCCCCTGCGGCCACGGGGATGTCGGTCCGGCCGGCCAGCGCGAGGACGCGACGGGCGTTGGCGAAGGTCTTCTCGACGCCGACGTTGCCGAACGGCACCGTCACCGCACGCACGTCGACCTCGGGACTCTGCAACGCCAGCACCAGCGCTACGGCGTCGTCCACCCCGGTGTCGGTGTCGATGATCAGCGGGATGGGCACGGCGGGGCTCCCGTCGGTCGGTGAGGCGGGGATGCGGATCAGATCACGGTGTCGGTGGCCTCCCGATCGGCGAGGCGCGGTGGCGCCGACGATAGCTCGGCGGCGTCAGCGACAGCTCGATCGGGTTGCGGGTAAGCGACACCGTACTGCCGTCCTCCCGCGGGATGTCGATCACGGGTCGCAACCCGAGCTCGGTGGCCGGCCGGAAGGCGCCCGCCACGTCGTTGACGACCCCGGCAGGCACCCGCGCCGCGGTCAGGTCCGCCGCCCACCGCGGCCGGCCGGGCCGCGAGCAACCGTTCGAGCTCGGTCCGCAGCTCCGCCCGGTGGCCCGCCCGGCCGGTGTTGGTGGGCCCCGCCGGAGCGGCCGATGATCGGCTACAACCGGGTCGTCGCGACGCCGGACGCCACCGTCATCGCCGGCGCGGAGGACGACCCGTTGCTGGTGGTCGGGGAGTTCGGGGCCGGTCGTGCGGTAGCGTTCACATCCGATCTGTACCGCACTGGTCGCCGCCGGAGTTCGTCGGATGGGCGCATTACCGGGAACTGTGGGCGTCCATCCTCTCGTGGGCGGCCAACGCCCGCCCCTAGGGAGGTCGTCGCCATGACGGCGCGCCGTCGGCCCACCATGAAGGACGTCGCGGAGCACGCCCGCGTCTCGGTCAGCACGGTCAGCTACGTGCTGAACGACAGCGGCCCGGTCGCGCCCGAGCGGCGCAACCGGGTGCTCGACGCCGTCAGGGTGCTCGAGTACTCGCCCAACGAGTCGGCGCGCAGCCTCAAGCGCCGCTCGGCGTCGACGATCGGGCTGGTGGTCCCCGAGCTGACCAACCAGTTCTTCGCGACGGTGGCCGAGGGCGTGCAGAAGGCGGCGTCGGCGCGCGACGTGCTCGTGGTGCTCTGCGTGCCCGACGCGACCGGCCAGCCCGAGGAGAGCCACGCGAAACTGCTGCGCGGCCAGCGTCTGGACGGGGTGGTCTTCCTGTCGGGCACCGGGACGCTGCCGGCCTCGATCCTCGAGCTGTCCCGGTTCGGTCCGGTCGTGCTCGTCGACGAGCAGATCCCGGGGTTCGACCTGCCCGCGGTGGCGTGCGATTCGCGCCGGGGTGCTCGGGAGGTTGCTCGTCACGTGCTCGACCAGGGCCACCGGCGGATCGCGGTGATCAGCGGCCCGTCGGCGCTGTGGACGGCGCAGCAACGTCTGGCGGGCTACCGCGAGGCGGTGGCGGGCGCCGGGATGGATCCCGACGAGGTGCCGATCCTGGTCGGGGACTACCGCCAGGCCTCGGGTACGGCGCTGGCCGATCAAGCGCTCTCGAGGCCGGTGGCGCAGCGGCCGACGGCGCTGCTGTGCGCCAACGACCTGATGGCCATCGGCGCATTGGAGTACTGCAAGTCAGCGGGGATCCGGGTACCGGAGGACGTGAGCATCGTCGGCTTCGACGATCTCCCGCTCTCCTCGCTGATCACGCCGCGACTCACCACGGTGCGTCAGCCGGCGCACGACATGGGCTACAAGGCGGTGACGGCGTTGTTCGATCTGCTGGAGAACAAGGAAAGCGAGTTGCTCGGGTTGCTGCCCACCACCGTGCAGTTGCGCGACTCGGTGGCCCCGCCGCCGGCGGGGTCGCCGTGAGCGGCGCGGAGGGTGGCCAGGCCGGCGACACCGTCGTCGTGGTCGGCGCGATCAACGTCGACTTCGTGGTCCCCACGGACCGCCTCCCCGGGCCGGGGGAGACGGTCGTGGATGCCGGACTGGTGCGCCACGGTGGCGGCAAGGGTGCCAACGCCGCGGCCGACGGGACGGACCGTCGGCCGCGCCGGCGGCGCTGCCCGTGCCCGACACGGTGCTCGACCGCGCGCCGCCTCACGGTTCGGACCGGTGCCCGGGCGTCGTGACGCCGGGTGGGGACGGGGTGCTCATGACGACCACTGACGGGCAGGCCGCCCACGTGCCGCCCGGGAAGACGACGGTGCGCGACACGACCGGGGCCGGTGACACCTTCAACGGGGCCCTCGCGGCCCGCCTGGCAGCCGGGGACGATCTCGCCGGCGCCGTCCGTATCGCAACCGTTGCGGCCTCGCTGTCGGTGCCCCAGATCGGCGCGCGCGCCGGGCTGCCCTCCGTCGCGGCGATCGACGCCGCCCTACAGGACTGACCGACCGACTGCTTCGACACGTCGCAGCGGAGCGCATCGCCGGCGACGCCATAATGGCTTACACCCCTTCGACTTGCGATTCCGGCCGTAAGCGTTCCGTGTGTCCGGAGATGAAGCACGACGTTCACCCGGGTGGGCACTGTGCTGGATCAATGCTTCCCATCAGTCACCGTGCGATGGCGTCCAGGTGAACGGAAAGGCTGGGGCCTGGCCTTTCACAACCCGGTCGGGCTCGGGCCGGGATCGTCCGATTCCTGTGCGTCTGGGCTCCGAAAGCCCCTTCGGACGCTCCGGTCCGTTTCGATGATCGGCCGCCGGCATCGGAGCCAATGCGCCAACGAGGGCGAATCACTCGGTCGAATGCGTTGACCATCGCATTAGAATCGTTACAATCGTGCTGCTCCACCGCGGAACCTCTGGTGGCGATCGCCCCCGTAGGCCAAGGTGCTCGCAGTACGGAACGTCAGGTTTTACGGCCACGGCTCACGCAGGTCGAAAGACCTCGGACGCAGTACTTCCCCCCGTTAGAAACGACTCTCGAGACAAGGGCGGGCTCTTCATGGGGTATCTCGACAACCTGATCATCAACACGGACAACTACAAGCACTGCCACTACCCGCTGTACCCCCCGGGCACTGAGTACGTCTCCAGCTACATCGAGTCCCGTGGCGGCGCCTTCCCCGTGACGATGTTCGTGGGGCTGCAGGCCTACCTGCGCGAGTACCTGATGCGCCCGATCACGCTCGAGGACATCGACGAGGCCGAGTTCGTCGTCCGCGAGCAGGGCATGCACTTCAACCGCGAGAACTGGATGGGCATCCTCAACGACTACGACGGCTACCTGCCCGTCGAGATCGAGGCCGTGCCCGAGGGCACCGTGCTGCCGGCCAGCAACGTACTCGTCCAGCTCATCAACACCGACCCGAAGTACTGGTGGGTCACCAGTTTCTTCGAGACCGCCCTGCTGCGCGCGGTCTGGTACCCGACCACGATCGGCACCGTCAGCTGGCTGTCGAAGCAGGTCATCAAGGAAGCGCTGCACCGCACCTCCGACCACCCCGAGCTGCTCCGGTTCATGCTGCACGACTACGGCGCCCGTGGCGTCAGCTCGCAGCAGTCCGCGGCGCTGGGCGGTCTCGCGCACCTGGTCAACTTCAACCAGAGCGACACGGTTCCCGGCATCCTCGCGGCGAAGCGCTACTACAACGCCGGCAAGGTCTCCAACTCCGGGCCCAACTCCGAGCACGCCGGGTTCTGCGCCTGGGGCCGCGACGGCGAGGCCGCGGCGATGCGCAACATGCTGGAGACCATGGCTCCCGACGGCTGCGCGCTGCTGCTGACCGACACCTACGACCACGAGAACGCGGTCAAGAACATCATCGGCAAGGAGCTCAACGACCAGATCCGGAACTTCCCGGGCCTGGTCGGCATCCGGCCGGACTCCGGTGACCCGGTGCAGGTCACCGCGGACACCACCGAGTGGCTGATGGACGCGTTCGGCTACGAGACGAACAGCAAGGGCTTCAAGGTGTTGCCCCCGTTCATCCGGACGGTCCAGGGCGACGGCGTGACCTTCACCAGCCTGCGCGCGATCTTCATCGAGATGGAGCGCCGTGGCCTGTCCGCCGAGAACGCCGTGTTCGGCATGGGCGGTGGGCTGCTGCAGCACTGGAACCGCGACACGATGAACTTCGGCCAGAAGGCCAACGCGGTCCGGGTCAACGGCGAGTGGCGCGACATCGCCAAGTCGCCGACGGGTTCCACGTTCAAGCTGTCCAAGAAGGGCCGGCTCGCGCTGAAGTACGAGAACGGCGAGTACTCGACCGTTGCGCGCGACTCGATCCCGCCGGAGCAGAACGTGCTGAAGCCGGTCTTCCGCAACGGCAAGCTGCTCAAGAAGTGGGACTTCACCGAGGTGATCGCGAACAGCGAGCGCGAGGTGCCCGAGTCCTACTACATCGACATCGTCGGACCGATGCGCGCGGCCGACAACGGAGCCGTCGCCGCCGTCGTCTAGATGCGATGACACCACGCCGCGCCGCACCCGGCCCGTCCGGGTGCGGCGCGGCGGGCACCGTCGGCCCGTCTGCCCCGAACAGTCCCGACGCGAGGAGTGCGCCGCGAGATGACGCAGTTGCCGAGCACCGACGGCCGGAAGTGGGAACCGCGGACATGAGCAGACTGCACATCTTCGACATGGACGGCACGTTGTTGCGCGGCGCCGCGTCGGTCGAGCTGTCGCGCTACCTCGGCAAGTTCGATCTGGCCAACGCCGTCGAGGAGGCCTGGGTACGCGGCGAGATCACCGACATCGAGTTCTTGGACCGAGTGCTGCCGCTCTGGGAGGGGATCAGCGAGGAGCAGATCGACCAGGCCTTCGAGGCGTCCCCGTGGATCGACGGGGTGGCCGAGGTGATGGCCGACATCGCCGTGCGCGGCGAGTACAGCACGGTGATCTCGCAGTCGCCGCGGTTCTTCGTCGAGCGCCTCATCCGATGGGGAGTGGGATCGGCCCACGGGGCCGGTGTGGTCCCGGGCGGGCGTTCCGGACACGACCTGCTGCTCACCGCGGAGGACAAGGTCACCATCGCCGATGTCCTGATGGCCGACTACGGGCTGACCGCGGCCGAGTGCGTCGCCTACGGCGACTCCACCTCCGACGTGCTGCTGTTCCAGCGGCTGCCGCACACCGTCGCGGTCAACGGCAACGCGAAGATCCGTGGGCTCGCCGCGGTGTCCTACGAGGGCACGGACCTGCGCGAGGCGTACGCGGCCGGGCGGGCGTTGTTCGAGTCCGCGAACGGGGCCGGAGCGGGCGGTTCCCCGCTGCGACGGCAGCAGGCCCGGTCGTGACGGCCACGGTCGACGCGGCGATCGGTGCCAGCGCGCACCGGGTGATCGCGGTGGGCCGATCGATCGCGGCCTCCTGCGCGGCCCGCAGGATCCCGGTCCAGGCCGAGATGGACGGCAAGAACGCCTCGGTGGTGCTCGCCGACGCGGACCTGAAGCTCGCCGCCGAGCAGGTGCTGCTCGGGGCCTTCCGCTCGACCGGGCAGAAGTGCACCGCGACCTCGCGGCTGATCGTGGAGCGCGCGGTCGCGGACGACCTGGTTTCGTGGCGCCGATGGTGCTGGAGTTGCCGTCGCGCGAGGTCGACCTCTGGCGTGACGAGCTGTTCGGCCCGGTCCTCGGTGTGCTGCGGCCGACGACTCCGGCGCCGCGTTCGCGCTGGCTGACGACAGCGCCTACGGCCTGTCCGCGGCGGTGTTCACCAACGACCTCGACCGGGCACTGCGGCCGTCGACCACCTGGACGTCGGGGTGCTGCACGTCGACTCCGAGCCCGCCGGGGCCGATCCGCACGTCCCGTTCGGCGGCGCCGAGCACAGCGGCTACGGGCCCGAGGAGCAGGGCCGCGCCTCGCGCGAATTCTTCACCCGCAGTACGACGGTCTACCTGCGGGGCGGCCGGGCGAGTCGGCCGAGGGGCCGGCCCGGCCTCATTCCGAGCGGCTGGGCTCGCTGTCGTCGTCGTCGGCGAGCTCGCGGCCGGCGCGTTCGGTGGTGCCGCCGCTCTGCTCGCCGTCCGTCCGGGTCGAGGTCGCAGCGCGGTCGTCGGGCTGGACCGGGCTCCCGGGCTCGGCCGGTCCGGTACCGGCCGCGGGGTCCGCCGCCCGGTACGCACGCCGGTCCTCGTCGCTCGCGGTGGTGCCGTGGTCGACCCGGCGGGAGACGACCCGGTCCTCCTCCTCGAGGTTGTCGGTCCGGGAGCTCTCGGTCGTCATGGGGTCCTCCGGTGGTCGGGTCGCTGCCGCGGACGGCCGGGCCGGCTCTGACCCCGGTGCTTGCCCACCGTTACCGCCGGGCAAACGTGGGCGATCACGCGCGGCATAAGGTGCCTGTCCATGACCAGCATGTGGGGCGCTCCGCTGCGGCAGCGCTGGGGCCGACGGGCCCGCAGGGACCCGCGGCAGGCCCGATTCCTCACCCTCGCCTCGCTGCGCTGGGTGCTGCGCAACCGGGCCTTCACACCCTGGTACCTGGTCCGCTACGCGCGGCTGCTGCGGTTCCGGCTCGCGAACCCCCATGTGGTCCTGCGGGGCATGGTGTTCCTCGGCAAGCGCGTGGAGCTGCACGCCCGGCCCGGCTACGGACGCCTCGAGATCGGCCGGTGGGTGCACATCGGTGACGGCAACTCGATCCGCTGCCACGAGGGCTCGCTGCGGATCGGTGACAAGGTCGTCTTCGGCAAGGACAACACGGTCAACTGCTACCTCGACGTCGAGATCGGTGCCGCGTCGATCATCGCGGACTGGGTCTACGTGACCGACTTCGACCATGTGACGAGCGACGTGCACCGGCCGATCAAGGACCAGGGCATCGTGAAGACGCCCGTGCGGATCGGGCCGGACTGCTGGCTCGGGGCCAAGGTCACGGTGCTGCGGGGCACCCGCGTCGGGCGGGGCAGCGTGCTCGGTGCGCACGCCGTCGTGCGGGGCGACATCCCTGAGTTCTCCATCGCCGTCGGTGCCCCGGCGCGGGTGGTGCGCAGCCGGATCGCCGACTACGAGGCGGACGCGGAGCGCCGCGCCGCGCTGGCCGACATCGCCCGCAAGACCGAGGCCGCCGTCCAGGAGCGGCTGGAGCGGGCCTGACCGGCGTGACGCGGGCCCGAATCGGAAACACCGTTGATCGCGACCGCGTTCGTATGGATGGGCGGGTGCGATCGGCGCCGTCGTCCACGGAGGACGAGGAAAGGACCGACCGTGTCGCGGGAGATCGAGAAGCGCCTGCGGATGCTCGCCGACGACTACGCCGAGGCCCTCAACCGGGCCGTCGCCGAGGGCCGTGAGGACCTCGTGGAGCAGCTCGCCGCGGAGTACCCCGACGCCGCGCTGCGCGTGCTGACCGAGGCCGCCTGACCGCGATCAGTCCGCCGGGCCGAACACGTTTCCCGTCGGGATCTTGGGCCGCTCCAGCTCGAGCGGGCCGCCGGCCGGCGTCTGCGCATAGACCGCGGCGGTCCGGGACGCGATGACCGACCAGTCGAAGTCGCTGCCCAGGCGGGAGCCGGCCGCGCGGGCCCGCACCGTCGCGGCGGCGGGGTCGTCGAGCACGGAGCCGACCGCCCGGGCCAGCCCCGGCACGTCCCCCGGAGTGAACGACACCCCCGTGATCCCGTCGAGGACGACCTCGCCCAGCCCTCCCGCCGACGACGCGACGAGCGGTGCGCCGGCTGCGGCGGCTTCGAGCGCCACGATGCCGAACGGCTCGTAGCGGCTCGGCAGCACGACGGCGTGGGCGGCGGCCAGCAGTGCGGCGAGCTCGGTGTCGGGCAGGTGCCCCACGAAGTCGATGCTGCGCCGTACCCGGTGCCGCCGGGCCTCGCCGACCAGGAACTCCTCCTGCGTGCCCCGCCCGGCGACGACCAGCCGGGTGCCCGGATGGCGGCGACGGATCCGCGGTAGCGCCGCGATCAGGTCCTGGACGCCCTTCTCGTACTCCAGACGTCCGAAGTAGAGCAGCAGCGGCTCGCCGGTGGGCGCGTACCGCTCGCGGGTGGCGGCCACCCGGCCCGCGCTCACCCGCCAGCCGCGCGGGGTGATCCCGTTGTGCACCACCGCGATCGCGTCGGGGTCCAGCTCGAACAGCGTGGCCACCTCGTCACGCATCGAGCGCGAGCACGTGATCACGGTGTCCGCCCGGTGGGCGAGCCACCACTCGATCGAGTGGACCTGCCGGTTCAGCGGTGCGGACAGCCATCCGGCGTGGCGGCCGGCCTCGGTGGCGTGCAGCGTAGCCACCAGCGGGGCGCCCAGCACGTCGGCCAGTGCGATGGCCGGGTGTGCCACGAGCCAGTCGTGGGCGTGCACGACGTCGGGACGCCAGTCCCCGAGCCGGGTCAGCGCGGCGCGGACCATCGCGTGGCCCATCGCGAGCGTCCAGGCGATCATGTCCCGCTCGAACTCGAGGTGCGCCGGATCCTCGGCTGCGCGCAGCACCCGGATCCCGTCCACCCGTTCGTCGACGGTGGGGTGCGTGGCGGCGTCGGAACCGGCGGGCCGCCGCGACAGCACGACGACCTCGTGGCCCGCCTCCGCCAGCTCGCGGGCCAGCTCATGGACGTGCCGGCCGAGCCCGCCGACCACGACCGGGGGGTACTCCCACGACACCATCAGCACCCGCATCCCGATGATCCTCGCAAACCCACGCCCTCCTGTTACCCGCGGGTAGGTCTTGATCCTCACGGGGAACGACCGCTCCGGCTGGGAAGCGCTAGCGCAACCCGCGGGCGTCGAGGTGGCCGAAGACGGCATCGCCGTCGCCCCAGCGCGCCACCCGTCGCGCGGCGGCGGTGCGCCGACCGGCGGTCAGCAGCCCGCTGAGCTCGGTGACCCGCGCGGCGTGCTGCTGTGCCCGTGCGCGGGCGTAGTCGGCGGCGGAGTCCTTGCTGACCATGAACGCCCAGTCGCTGGACAGCGCGAGGAGCGCCTGCCCGGCGACCGCGTCGAGCAACGGGTCCCGAACGGCCGCCCGGGTAGTGTGGTCGACCGCGGCGAGCAGCGCCCGCTGCACCCCGGCGTTCAGCTCCACCAGGTCGGAGACCTGCGCCCCCGCCCACACCCGCCAGTCCTTGCCCGATCCCCACGACGACGCGTTCAGCTCCACCGGCGCGCCGACCAGCCCGGCGTCGATCGCTCCGGCCAGCGTCGTCACCCGCACCCCGGCCTCCGGAAGTGCCCGCAGCACCGCCTCCAGCCACGCCGGGCCCTCGTGCCACCAGTGCCCGAACAGCTCCGTGTCGAACGCGGCGACGGTGAGTCCGGGACGGCCCAGTTGCGCGCGCAGGTCCAGCAACCGGTCCCGGACCGTCGTCACGAAGTCGGTGGCGTCGCGCTCGACGGCCGCTGCCGCCCGCGCCGGGTCGTAGGGCCGCTTGCGTTCCGGGGAGACCGTGCGCCCGGTGACCCGCGCCGGCTTGAGGCCCGACGGGTGGTCGTAGGTGTGGAAGTCCCGGTAGTCGCGCCCGCCCGGGTAGCCCTTGCGTGGCGACCACACGCGGTACGTGACGTCGAGGTCGCGGCCGAAGCACACCACGTCGGAGTCTCCGACGGTCCTCCCCAGCCCGGTCTCGCCGCGCAGCGCGGGCCCGTCCACCAGGAAGCGCCGCACCCCGGCCGCCGCGTAGCCGTGCTCCATCCCCGGCGCGTACCCGCACTCGGGCGCCCAGATCCCCTCGGGCCGGTCGCCGATCCGCCACCCGGTGTCGGCCAGCCCGGTCTCCAGCGCGAACGCGCGCACCCGCTCGTCGAGCAGCGGGCTGAACGGGTGGGTCGCCGGGCCGCCGATCAACTCCAGCGCGCCGGCATCGGTGAGCTCTCGCAGCACCGGAGATCCGCCGTGCCGCCATCGGTCCTCGAACTCGCTGAGCGCGGCGGAGGCGAGGCGGTGCTCGTGCGCGGCGAGGTCGGGCAGCCGCGCCGACGCCCCGTGCGCCCGCAACTGCCAACCGCCCAGCCAGTCGTGCATGCCGCGCAGGCAGTGCGGGTCGTCGAGCTGGGCGGCGAGGACAGGGGTGACCCCGAGGGTGAGCAGGTCGCGGCGGCCCTCGGCGGCCAGCCTCCGGACGACGTCGAGCACCGGCAGGTACGAGTGTGCCCACGACTGGTAGAGCCATTCCTCGCCGACCGGCCAGCGCCCGTGGTTCGCCAGCCAGGGCAGGTGGCTGTGCAGCACCAGGCAGAACGTGCCGACCGGCTCCGATCGGGTCGGGACCGCCCCGGGCGTCGGTCCGGACGGCTCCGGAAGCCTGCGCGCGCCTACCACCGGAACGGCGTCGATGCCCACCGCTGCCGTCCCCTCGTCACCCGATCCGAACCCGATCCGAACCGCGGCCCACGCTAGCCCGCGTGCCACGGGGCCCGACCGGCGCCCGCCGTGGCGTTGTTTCACTGCTGCGGCCCGGGCCACCCTCACCGGTCCGTCGCGGCAGCTGATCGGGGAGGAACGATGAGTGGTCCGGGTGCGCCGATGGACCCGACGACACGGTGGCTGGCCGGCCTGGCTGCGGCGCTCGTCGGGCTGCTCGCCATCGGGCTGCTGGGCACGGGCGCCCTGCTGATGTGGGCGCAGAACCTGCGCGAGGACGACGGCTTCTTCACCACCCCCATCCAGCGGTTGGGCAGTGACGGTGTCGCCGTGAGCAGCGGCGAGGTGAAGCCCGAACTGAGCGCCCTACCCCTCGGTGTCGCCGACCTGGCCGGCGACAGCGGCACGGTCCGGCTCCGGGTCACCGCGCTGCTCGGGGACCCGGTCTTCGTCGGCATCGGCCCCCGGCAGGTTGTCGCCGACTATCTCCGGGGCGCGCGCTACGACGAGATCGTCGAGATCGGCACGGAACCGAACTCGGCCGTCACCCGGCAGCACGACGGCACGACGGTCGTCCCGCCACCTGGCCGCCAGCTGTTCTGGGTGGCCGCGGCGGAGGGGCTGGGGACGCAGACCGTCCTCTGGCCGGTGCAGGGGAGCGACTACTCGCTCGTGGTCATGAACGCCGACGGCGAGCGCCCGGTGAGCGTCGACGCGATCGCCGCGAGGCGGGTCCCGTTCCTCACCCCCATCGCGGTCGCGCTGATGACCTTCGGCATGCTCCTGCTCGGTGGGAGCCTTCTGCTGGGCCTCAGTGCCTGGACCGGACGCCCCCTCGTGCAACCCGCCGGGCGGCCGCCCGAAGCGGCCGGCTGGGCCTACCCGGCCCGCGTGGAGGCGCGGTTGGACGAGCCCCTCAGCCGATGGTTGTGGCTGGTCAAGGGGTTGCTGCTGATCCCGCACCTGATCGTGCTCGCCGTGCTGTGGAGCGTTTTCGTCGTGCTGACGCTCGTGGCCGCCGTCTCGATCGTGGCCACCGAGCGCTACCCCAGACCGATCTTCGACATCAACGTGGGCGTGCTGCGCTGGACCTGGCGGGTCGCCTACTACGGCTACTGGGCCCTGGGCACGGACCGGTACCCGCCGTTCACCCTCGCCCCGGTCGACTACCCGGCGATCCTCGTGATCGCCTACCCGCCACGGCTCTCGCGCGCGCTGGCGATCTTCGCCTGGCTGCTGGCCGCTCCGCACGTCCTGGTCGTGGCGTTCCTGGTGGGCCTGTGGGGGCCGTTGAGCAGCGGCGTCCCGCCGTTCGGGGTCGGGGGCCTCGTCATCCTGCTGACCCTGGTGGCCGGCGGCGCGCTGATGGTGCATGGCCGCTACCCGCGGGATCTGTTCGACCTGAACGTCGGGTTCGACAGGTGGACGTTCCGGGTGCTCGTCTACCTCGCACTGATGACCGACGAGTACCCGCCGTTCCGGCTGGACGGCGGCGCCGTGGAACCGGCCGCGGTGGGGATTCCCGCGCAGCGGCGGTCCGCAGAGCCGGCACCGGGACCGTCCCGGGGGGTGCCGCGCTCGTCCCAGGCCGATCCGCGGCGGTCCGGGACCGGGCCGCGAACCCAGGCCGACCGGTAGCGCGGTCAGGGCCGCACGGCCAGCGCCACCAGATCCAGGCTCGCGTCGAGGTCGTCGGCCCTCAGCTCGAAGTCGTCACAGCGCACCGACGCGACGTCGAGGCACAGCGCCTCCGGCCACGGCGCACCGGCCACCGCCAGCTGCACCTGGGCGTCGATCAGCGACCCGCCGTGCCGGGCGTCGAGCTCGCGCAGCCGCGGCCCGTGGTGCAGCCCGAGCAGTTCGATGTCGGCGAACCCGGCGTCATGCACCAGTCCGGCGAGCTCGGCCGGGTCCAGCTCCCGGGTGTGGAACGGGTTCAGCGGGGTGTCCCGGCCGGGGGAGAAGGTGATCCGGTTCGGGGTGCTGATCAGCAGCGCGCCGCCCGGCCGCAGCGCCCGCGCGCACTCGCGCAGGAACCGGTCCTGCTCCCAGAGGTGCTCGATGACCTGCAGGGACACCACGGCATCGACCGAGGCGGTGCCGACCGGCAGCGCGACGAGGTTGGCCCGGGCCACCGCGACCCGCGGGTAGCGGTGGGCGACATGGGTGGCGGTGAGCGCGTCGTAATCCAGCCCGAGGACCCGGCGCGCGACGCCGGCGAGCCGGTCGGCGCCGTAACCCTCCCCGCAGCCGGCCTCGAGCACGGTCGCTCCCACGCACCGCGGCGCGAGGGCGTCGTAGACGACCTCGTGGCGGCGGAACCAGTAGTTCTCCTCGGCGATGCCGGGGACCGTCCGCTCACCGGTGAGCGGGAGCCCGTCGGTGTGGCCGTCGTGGACGCGGGTCATCGCCACCACGTCCGGGCGCTCGGTACGACTCTCACCGGCAGGGAACCTACCGGCGGCTCGCGGCCGGCCCGGGCGGGCCCCGGGGACGGCCGGGCGGCTACTCCGGGTCGGGGGCGCCCTCGACGGTGATGACGCCGCCCACGTTGTAGCGCAACCAGTCCAGCACCGTCGGGTCCTGCAACGTCAACGGCACCTCCGGTCCCGACCAGCCGAGCAGCGCTACGGGCCGGTGGGCCAGCGCGTCGCGCAGCATCGCGGCCAGTTCCGGGGTGGCCACCACGCTCAGCCCGTCGTGGCTCACGGTCTGCGTGCCCGGTGCGTCCGCGTCGGCGTGCGGGCCGGTGCGCACCACGTAGCCGCATCCCTGCCGGTCGTCGTATCCGGTCACCAGCACGGTCGCCTCCTGTCCGGCGACGGGCCGCTGCTGCAACCCGGGTGCGCTCGGGCTCTGCCGCGCAGGTGCACGCCGCTGGGGCGACCCTATCCAGCCCACCGGCGGTGTCCAGTGGAGCCGGGTCGCCTCCGGTGGCCGCCGGGCAGTCCCGCTGCGGGGCCCTGTTCGCGATGGTCAGCGGCGGCCCCGGAACCGGGCGAGCAGGCTGCGGGCCCGCTGCTGGTTGCGCGGGTCGCTCGCGAGCCGGCGCCCCTGCTCGGTGAGCCGGCGACCCTGGGGGCTGCTCAGGAACCTCGTGATCCGGCCGAGGAGTGGCACGACATCCTCCGCTGTTCTCGTGCGCATGGGCGTGACCGACCAGCCAAACACGTGCCGGCGACGACCGCAGGACGGGCGAACAGTTCCATCATCTGACGGATACGGTGAGGACTCTCACCTCCACCCCGATTGCCGTGCGGATACCCCCCGGTAACAATGCTCCAGAGGTCGCCCGCCCCGCCGCTCCGCGGCCGTGGCTGGCAGAGTCGACACATCGACGGGTGCCGTGCGACACGCCCCGGGGCAACCCGGGGGCCGGGCCGCGATACCCGGAACCCGTGCGACAAGGTTCGACAGACGAGAGCGGCGCGCCCGCCCGGGCGTCGCCGGCACCGGCAGGAGGTCGAAGAGGTCCGATGAACATCGTCGTGCTGGTCAAGCAGGTGCCGGACACCTACTCCGAGCGCAAGCTGTCCGACTCCGACCACACACTCGATCGGGATGCCACCGACGCGGTGCTCGACGAGATCAACGAGCGGGCGGTCGAGGCGGCGCTGCAGCTCAAGGAAGCGAACGGCGGCGAGGTGACCGTCGTGACGATCGGCCCGGACCGGGCGACGGACGCGATCCGCAAGGCGCTGTCGATGGGCGCGGACAAGGCCGTGCACCTGTCGGACGAGGCGATCCACGGGTCGTGCGCGGTGCAGACCGCGAAGGCGCTGGCCAAGGTGATCAGCACTGCGGTCGGCGCTCCGGGTGAGGGGTTCGACCTGGTGCTGGCGGGCAACGAGGCGTCGGACGGGCGCGCGGGTGCGGTGCCGGCGATGGTGGCCGACGTGCTCGGGCTGCCGGCCCTGACCCACGCCCGGGAGATCACGGTCTCCGGTTCGTCGGTGTCGGTGAAGCGGGAGACCGACGACGGGGTGACGCACCTGACCGCGGAGCTGCCCGCCGTGGTGAGCGTGGGCGAGAAGATCAACGAGCCGCGGTACCCGTCGTTCAAGGGGATCATGGCGGCGAAGAAGAAGCCGGTGACCACGCTGTCGCTGGCCGACGCCGGGATCGACGCCTCCGAGGTGGGGATCGCGAACGCGCTGACGTCGGTGACGTCGTCGCAGCCCAAGCCGCCGAAGAGCGCGGGCGAGAAGATCGAGGACGAGGGCGACGCCGGTGCCAAGATCGCCGCGTTCCTGGTGTCCCAGAAGCTGATCTGACCAACCCCCGACGAGAGTTCAAGGAGAGACGGCAATGGCAGAGGTGCTGGTCCTCGTCGACCACGTCGAGGGTGAGATCAAGAAGGTCAGCTACGAGCTGCTGACCGCGGCGCGTGCGCTGGGTGAGCCGGCGGCGGTCGTCGTCGGCCCGGCGGGGACGGCGGGCAAGCTGTCCGACGGGCTGAAGGCGCACGGCGCGGCGAAGATCTACGTCGCGGAGACCGACTCGACCGACTTCCTGAGCCCCGAGGTCTCGGTGCTCGAGTCGCTCATCGGTTCGGTGAACCCGGCGGCGGTGCTGATCGGGGTGTCGGCGGACGGCAAGGAGATCGCCGGCCGGGTGGCCGTGCGGACGAACTCGGCGCTGCTGGGCGACGTCGTCGGCGTGTCCGGCGGAGATGCTGTCGGGGTGACGCACTCGGTGTTCGGTGGGGCCTACATCGCCGAGGCGAAGGCGAACACCGAGCACCCGGTGATCACGGTGCGGCCGGGTTCGGTGGAGATCGAGCCGGTCGACGGTGCGGGTGTCGAGGAGTCGGTGCAGGTCGGCGCCGCGTCGGGCCGGTCGGCCGCGGTGACCAGCCGGGAGCCGATCACCGGTGGTGACCGTCCGGAGCTGACCGAGGCGAGCGTGGTCGTGTCCGGTGGTCGTGGTGTCGGGTCGGCCGATGACTTCGCGCTGGTCGAGGGCCTGGCCGACTCGCTGGGTGCGGCGGTGGGCGCGTCGCGCGCCGCGGTCGACTCCGGCTACTACCCGCACCAGTTCCAGGTCGGGCAGACCGGTAAGACCGTGTCTCCGCAGCTCTACATCGCGCTGGGCATCTCGGGTGCGATCCAGCACCGGGCCGGGATGCAGACCTCGAAGACGATCATCGCGGTGAACAAGGACGCCGAGGCGCCGATCTTCGAGATCGCCGACTTCGGTGTCGTCGGGGACCTGTTCAAGGTCGCCCCGCAGCTCAAGGACGAGATCGCCAAGCGCAAGTCCTGATCTGCTCGACGCTCTACCCGGTGCCCCCGGCACGGCCTCCCGCCGTCCGGGGGCACCGGCGTTCTCGGGCCCTGTCGCCGATTGCCGACCCCACCGGGTGACACGGGCCGGCACACCCGGTGATGTCCGGTCGCGTTCACCGACCTGCCATCCCGGCGTCGTCACCGTCCCGTCCACGCGTTTCCCGGACCCCGTACCAACTGCGGGTGTGACCTCCTCACAGGTACTGGTCCGGACGCCGGAGGCCGCCGCGTCCCGGTACTCCCTGTTGCTGACCACCGACTCCGACGAGGTGTGCGCCGCCCAGCGGCTGCGCCACCGCGTCTTCGCCGACGAGCTGGGCGCCACCCTGCACAGCCCGATCGCCGGGCTCGACGCCGACCGTTTCGACGAGTTCTGCGACCACCTGGTCGTCCGCGACGACCACACCGGTGAGATCGTCGGGACCTACCGGATGCTGCCGCCGGCCCGGGTCCGGGCCGCGGGCGGACTGTACGCCGAGAGCGAGTTCGTCGTCTCCGCCCTCGACCCGCTGCGGTCCTCCCTGGTGGAGGCGGGCCGGTCGTGCGTGCATCCCGAGCACCGCGGTGGCGCCGTCGTCGGCCTGGTGTGGGCCGGCATCGCCCGCTACATGCTGCTGACCGGTAACCGGTGGCTGGCCGGGTGCGCGAGCGTGCAGCTCGGCGACGGCGGCGCACTGGCCGCCGGCGTCTGGGACCGGGTGAGCGCCCGGCACCTGTCCCCGCAGCGGTACCGGGTCCGGCCGCTGAACCCCTGGGACCCGGCGGCCACCCGGCACCGCCGCACCACGATGCCGCCGCTGCTGCGCGGCTACCTGCGGCTCGGCGCGTGGGTCTGCGGGCCGCCCGCGCACGACCCGGGCTTCGGTGTCGCCGACTTCCTCGTGCTGCTCGGCCTGGACCACATGGACGAGCGGTACCTGCGGTTCTTCCTCGGGGACGAGCGATGAGCGCCGAGCGCGCTCGCGTGACCGCGCCCCGGGCCGGGATCGTGCACCCCACCCATCCCGGGGTGCCGGCCCTCGCGCACCGGCCCGGCGGGCCGTGGGCGCCGTGCTCGCCGTGCGGACCGGACTGCCTCCCGGCCCCGGCCCGCCCGGGTGTCGCGGCACGGCTGCGGGTGTCCCGCCGGCTGGCTGCGCTGTCCTGCTGGGTGCTCGTCGCGGTCCCGCTCGTGGCCGTGCTGCCGCTCTGCCGGACACGCGGGCGCCGTCGGGTGACGAGCGGGCTGTTCCGGGGCGTCCTCGGCGCGACCGGGGTCCGCCTGCGTGTCACCGGGTCGATGTCCCACGAGGGGTCGTCGGGCGTGCTCGTCGTGGCGAACCACCTGTCCTGGATCGACGTGCTCGCGCTCGGAGCCGTGCAGCCGGTGCGGATGCTGGCCAAGCGCGAGGTGCGTGACTGGCCGGTCATCGGGTGGCTGGCGCAGCGCAGCGGGGCGCTGTTCGTGGACCGTTCCGGCCTGCGCGGGCTGCCCGAGGTGGTCGCCGACGCCGCGGCGGCGCTGCGGGCGGGGGCGAGCATCGGGGTGTTCCCGGAGGGCACGACGTGGTGCGGGTCGGCGTCCGGGCCGTTCCGCCGGGCCGCGTTCCAGGCCGCGATCGATGCCGGGGTACCGGTCCGGCCGGTGTCGATCGACCTCCGGCTGCCCGACGGGCGCCCCACGACCGAGGGCGCGTTCGTCGGGGATCAGACGCTGTTCGACTCGCTGCTGCGGGTACTGCGGCTGCCCGCATTGGTGTGCGAGGCCACCGTGCACCCGCAGATCACCCCGCTACCCGGGGAGGACCGGCGTGCGCTGGCCCTGCGGGCCCAGGACGTCGTGGCGTCGGTGACAGGTGTCCGAGCCGGCAGCCGGGAGCGCACCGCCCCACCCGCC
>NZ_JAAXKZ010000260.1 GCF_012911875.1 Pseudonocardia bannensis
ATGTCGGCGTGCATGCCCAGCGTGCGGATGACTGATGGTGCGTCCGGTTCCTGGAGTCCGATCAGGCATTTGTGTCCGGCTCCGAGGCCGGTGTCGAGGAAGGGGCGCAGGATGGCGTTGCGTTCGGCCGGGCCGCTGTACATTGCGCACACGTGGTCACCGACTGCGATGTCGAAGTCGAGGACGGGTTCGTGATCCGGGGTGCCCATCGTCGGCTCCTGTGCTGGCGGCACAACTGCCGGTAGGGCCGGTTGGTGTGGTCGACCGGCCCGGGCTCGGCCGCAGGCCCGCAACTCGGGCCGCTGGTCGGGTTGGTACCTCCGCATGCAGACCCGAAACCTGGACGCGTTGAACGGTCACCCGCCCTCCGGACAAGGGCGGCGGACGGAGGCGGGGTGCTCGTCCGGGCGGCCGGGGATGACCGGCAGTTCGACGCTCACCCGCACATGATGGCGACTCGACGCCGACCCGCTCCCGGGCCGAGGCGGCGTGGCGGGGACCTTCGACCCTGGGGCCGGAGCCGGGCGAGCGCGACAATGGGCCCGTCCCGATCGCCCCGTCCAGGGACGGCTCCGGGCGACGATCGGAGGCCCGGCATGCGCGTCCTCGCCATGGCCGTCGTGTTCGTCGTGCTGGCGGTGGCGGGCTGCTCGACGACGCCGGGCTCTGCCGGGGACACGAGCGTCACCTCACAGGTCCGTCCGGTCCCGGCGTTCGACTCCGTGGACCTGACCGGAATCGGGACGGTGAACATCCGGCAGACCGGCACCGACTCGGTCACGGTCACCGCGACCACCAGCATCCTGCCCCACGTCACGACCGACGTCTCGGGCACGACATTGCGGCTCGGTCTGAAGGACGTGCCCATGACGACCGACACCACCCTCACCTTCGACGTGACGGTGCGGAGCCTGGCCGGGGTGTCGCTCAGCGGGGCCGGGGACATCAACGCCGCCGACATCGAGTCGCCGAGGCTCACGGCCGACATCGGTGGGGCCGGACGGTTCACGCCGACCGGACGGGCGACCGACCTGGATCTCACGCTGGGTGGAGCTGGGAGTTTCGACGGTTCCCGGCTGTCCACGGAGAACGCCACGGTCCGGCTCACCGGTACGGGCAACGCCACCGTGGCCGTGTCCGGTTCACTGCGGGCGGACGTCTCCGGGATCGGCTCCGTGGAGTACATCGGCGACCCCGACGTGACCCGCAACGTCACGGGGCTGGGGTCCGTGCAGAAGAAGGGCTAGCGGGTCCGTCTAGAAGGGCACGGCCGCGGCGTGAGCGGCGCGCACGGCGTGGGCGGCGCGGCCGAGCAGCCGGCGGGCCCCGGAGGCCGCGGCAGGCGCGGGCGGGTCGTCCCGGACCGTGGACGTCGCGGGCCGGTCGGCCGCGGTCGGGGTGATCGGCGCGGTCGTCGTGGGGACGTCGTGGGCACTGGCGGGCAT
>NZ_JAAXKZ010000261.1 GCF_012911875.1 Pseudonocardia bannensis
GGGACTGTCTGATCTTGGGTGTAACTGGTCCTGACACGCCGAGCGCGCTCGGCGGGAAGGACCCGTAGTGACCGAGATGATCGAGTCCGTGCCGGCTCGAGGAGATCAGCAGCAGCTCGCCCAGGAACTCGTGGAACAGGCCCGCGCCGAAGGCGTGGAGCTGGTTGGTCCGGGCGGACTGTTGACCGGGTTGACCAAGACGGTGCTGGAGACCGCGTTGCAGGCCGAGCTCACCGAGCACCTGGGCTATGACAAGCACGACCCGGCCGGCCGGGATCGCGGGAACTCCCGCAACGGCACCCGCAGCAAGACGGTGCTGACCGAGGTCGGCCCGGTCGAGATCGACGTGCCGCGGGATCGGGACGGCAGCTTCGAACCCGTGATCGTGCGCAAGCGGCAGCGCCGCCTCGACGGGATCGACCAGATCGTGTTGTCGCTGACCGCCCGCGGGCTGACCACCGGCGAGGTCGCCGCGCACTTCGCCGACGTCTACGGGGCATCCGTTTCCAAGGATACGATCTCCCGGATCACCGACAAGGTCGTCGCGGAGATGACCGAGTGGGCCAACCGGCCACTGGATCGCGTCTACCCGGTCATCTTCATCGACGCGATCGTGGTCAAGATCCGCGACGGGCAGGTCACCAACCGGCCCATCTACGTCGCCATCGGTGTCACCGTCAACGGTGAACGCGACATCCTCGGGCTGTGGGCCGGCGACGGCGGCGAGGGCGCCAAGTTCTGGCTGGGCGTGCTCACCGAGATCAAGAACCGCGGCGTCGAGGACGTCTGCATGGTCGTCTGCGACGGCCTGAAGGGCCTCCCGGAGTCGATCACCACGGCGTGGCCGCTGGCCACGGTGCAGGCCTGCATCCTGCACCTGATCCGCAACACCTTCCGCTATGCCTCCCGCCGCGACTGGGATGCACTCGCCACGGACCTGCGGCCGGTCTACACCGCCCCCACCGAGGCGGCCGCGGCCACGCGATTCGAGGAGCTCGCCGAGAAGTGGGGCGGCCACTACCCGGCGGTGGTCAAGCTGTGGCGGTCGGCCTGGAACGAGTTCATCCCGTTCCTGGACTACGACGTGGAGATCCGCCGCATCATCTGCAGCACGAACGCGATCGAGAGCTTGAACGCCCGCTACCGGCGCGCGGTCCGCGCCCGCGGGCACTTCCCGACCGAGCAGGCCGCCCTGAAGTGCCTCTATCTGGTCACCCGGTCACTGGACCCCACGGGTCGAGGCCGGGCACGATGGGCGATCCGCTGGAAGCCCGCCCTCAACGCCTTCGCCATCACCTTCGAAGGCCGAATCGTCCCCTCCACCGCCAACTAGAACGACCGGTTACACCGGAGATCGGACAGTCCC
>NZ_JAAXKZ010000263.1 GCF_012911875.1 Pseudonocardia bannensis
CCCGGCGCTCCACGACGGCCACGACTGCTGAATTGGGAACCGCGAAATCGATCGCCGTGTAGGGCAACGACAGCGAGGCCGTCTACGAGAATTATCCGGAGACGGGAGAGCCTGTGGATCGCATCTGGGCAGGAATCGATATCGGTAAGGAGCACCACCACTGTGTCGTGATCGACTGCGACGGGAAGCGCCTGTTGTCACGGCGGGTCGCCAACGACGAAACCGAGTTGTTGGCGCTTGTCGCCGACGTCTCCGCCCTCGGAAACGAGGTGACCTGGACAGTCGATGTCGTCGATGGCGGGGCCGCGCTGATGCTGGCCATCCTGCTCGGTCACGACCAGGGCGTGCTCTACTTGTCCGGCCGGGCCGTCCACCGCGCCGCGGCCGGCTACCGCGGCGAAGGCAAGTCGGACGCCCGCGATGCGGCGATCATCGCCGACCAAGCCCGCATGCGTCGCGACCTCACACCGATCCGTCCCGGGGACGAGATCACCGTCGAGCTGAAGATGTTGACCGCGCGCCGCGCCGACCTGGTGGCCGACCGCACCCGCGCCGTCAACCGGCTGCGTGAGCAGCTCCTGGGCCTGTTCCCCGCGTTGGAGCGCAGCTTCGACTACATCCACTGCAAGGGCGCGCTGACGCTCCTGACCGGCTATCAGACCCCCGCCGCGATCCGCCGCTCGGGCCTCACGCGCCTCGAGCGCTGGCTGGCCACGCGCAAGACCCGCAATGCCCACACGCTGGCCCGACGCGCGGTCGAGGCCGCGGCCAGCCAGCGCACCACCCTGCCCGGCGAGACAGTCGCCGCGCAGATGGTCCAGACGCTGGCCACCGAGGTGCTGGCGCTCCACGACAAGATCGCCGAAATCGACAAGCTCATCGAGAGCCGGTTTCAGCAGCACCCGAACGCGGCAATAATTCAGAGCCTCCCCGGGTTCGGGCCACTGCTCGGTGCCGAGTTCCTCGCCATCACCGGGGGCGACATGACCTGCTTCGGCACACCGGACCGACTCGCCGGCATGGCCGGGCTCGCACCCGTACCACGCGACTCCGGCCGCGTCAGCGGTAACCTCCACCGCCCGAAGAGATACCACCGAGGCCTGCAACGCGTCTTCTACTACTCGGCCATGAACAGCATCCGCTGGAGCGACGAGTCACAACGCTTCTATGCACGTAAACGCGCAGAAGGCAAACGACACACCCACGCAGTCCTCGCCCTCGCCCGACGGCGAGTCAACGTGCTCTGGGCGATGCTGCGCGACCAACGCCCCTACCAGGCCGCCCCGGTCACGACTTGACAAGATCATTGGGAAGCC
>NZ_JAAXKZ010000264.1 GCF_012911875.1 Pseudonocardia bannensis
GTGGCCAAGCCGTCCGAGCCATCAGCGGCACCACCGCGTCAGCCATACCCCGCGCCCCTGGGCCTCACGGCCATACGCACTGGCCAGTTCAACCCGGGACGGAACCGTAGGGCCACCGCGTGATCCTTCGAGTGCCTGGGTTCTCGAGGGAGGAGACGCGATGGCCGCGTCAGACAGTGTGAACGATGTAGCGGGCTGGTTGGACGAGCGGCTCGCTGGGGCGAACCCGAATCTGTTGCGGGTGGTGATCAAGCAGTTCGCGGAGACATTGATGGCCGCCGAAGCCGATGCCGCCTGCGGGGCTGGCTACCGCGAACGGTCCGAGGGGCGGGTGAACTCCCGCAACGGCTACCGGCTGCGGGATGGGGACACCCGGGCCGGGAGCGTGGAGCTCGCGATCCCGAAGCTGCGGTCCGGGACCTACTTCCCGCAGTGGCTGCTCGAGCGGCGCCGCCGCGCCGAGCAAGCATTGGTCTCGGTCGTGGCCACGAGCTATCTGCTCGGAGTCTCGACCCGCAGGGTGGAGAAGCTCGTCGCTCAACTCGGGATCGCGTCGTTGTCGAAGTCGCAGGTCAGCGAGATGGCCAAGAGCCTCGACGCACAGGTCGAGGCGTTCCGGTCGCGCCCGTTGGACGCCGGCCCGTACACGTTCCTGTGGTTGGACGCGCTGACCCAGAAGGTCCGGGAGAACGGCCGCACGGTGATCGTGCACGCCCTGGTCGCGGTCGGGGTCACCGCCGAGGGCCAGCGCGAGGTGCTGGGTCTGGACGTGGTGTCGGGTGAGGACGGGGCGGGCTGGCCGGCGTTGCTGCGCTCGCTGGTCGCTGTCAGGGCTGTCCGGGGTGGCGTCGGTGACCTCCGACAGCCATCGGGGCCTGGTCGCGGCGGTCGAGGCGACCCTGCCGGGGGCGTCCTGGCAACGGGTGCAGAACCCACTACGCCCGCAACGTGGCCACTCGGGTGCCGAGGTCCGCGCAGCCGTGGGTACCGACCTTGGTGCGCACGATCGTCGATCAGCCGGACAGCGCAGAGGTGCACGCCCAGTTCGGTCGGGTCGTCGAGGGGCTCGAGGTGAAGTTCCCGGCGGCGACCGCCCATCTCGACGCCGCGCGGACGGACCTGCTGGCGTTCACCGGGTTCCCGCGGGAGCTCTGGCGCCAGATCTGGTCGAACAATCCGGTGCGCCACGAGGCGCTATGTGACCGCGCGGAGATGGAAGGGCTCCGCCTTCGGGTCGTCGCAGCGGCCTGATGAAGCTGGGGGCAGCCGCGCTCGGGAGGTGCCGGGTGGCGGTGGGAGCAGC
>NZ_JAAXKZ010000265.1 GCF_012911875.1 Pseudonocardia bannensis
TGATGTTGACCCCGCTTCACGGACACGTCGGTGAGGAGATCAGGCCCGACGGGCGGTCGATGGTTTCGAACTGTATGGGGCTCATCCACTCCAATGCGGAGTGTCGGCGACGGCGGTTGTAGAAGCCCTCGATGTACTCGAAGATCGCGTTCGCGAGTTCGACGCGGGTGCGCCAGCGCCGGCGGTCGAGTAGCTCGGTCTGCATCCGTCCCCAGAAGGCCTCGGCGACGGCGTTGTCGTACGGGTCGCCGACGCTGCCCAGCGAGGGCAGCAGGCCCGCTCTGCGGGCGCGTTCGGTGAAGGTCCAGGAGGTGAACTGGGTTCCATGATCACCGTGGATGATACCGCCCGGGACCTGCCCGGCGATGCCGCGCGAGTCGATGGCCATTCCGAGGGCTGAGGTGGCCAGGTCCGCTCGTTGACGGGAGTCGATGGCCCAGCCGACGACCCGGCGGGAGAAGACGTCGAGGACCACGCAGCAGTAGAGCTTTCCCTCGCGAGTGGGGTGCTCGGTGATGTCGGTGACCCAGAGCTGGTTCGGACCGTCACGCCGGAAGTCGCGTTTGACCAGGTCAGTCACGGTCCTCGCCGGAGGGACCCGTTTCGCTTTGCGCCGCAACGGAAGTCCGGCCAGACCGGCGCGGCGCATCAGCGCTGCGACGGTCTTGCGGGACACGATCACGCCGTGGCCGAGGACGAGTTCGGCGCGAATCCTCGGCGCCCCGTAGGTCTGGCGGGACGCCTCGTGGACAGCGGCGATCCGGTCGCTCAGCCAGGCCTGCCGGATCGTCCGAGACGAGGGAGGGCGGCTGCGAGCCTCGTAGAAGCCCGCCCGGGACACCCCGAGGGACAGGCAGGCCTGCTTGACCGGGACGCCCTCAGCGGCCAGTTCCGCGACGAGGGCGAACCGAGCTTTTGGGGGCACCACCTGCTCGACTGCGGCAGCTGCCTTGCGCAAGATCTTGACCTCAGTCTCCAACTCTGCAATCCGCGCCTTGGCCGCGGTGAGCGCTGCCGACTCGACCTGCTCAGGGGTCGGGGTCTTGAGCCCTCGGTCGAGCAGATCCCGGGACTTCCAGCGATGCAGGCAGGACTCCGCGATGCCCAGCGACGTCGCCACGTCCCGCACTGAACGTCCCGAGTCGAGCAGATCAAGGGCGCGGCGCCGGAACTCCGGCGGGTAGGGCTTCGGCACGACGGACGATCTCCTTCACAAGATCGTCGGACCCTATGTCTCCTCACGTCTGTGTCCGCTGAGCGGGGTCAACATCAA
>NZ_JAAXKZ010000266.1 GCF_012911875.1 Pseudonocardia bannensis
GGGGTCGGGGTCGGGGTAGTGGCGAAGCAGGTCGCGCAGCGTGAGGGCTTCTAGCGCGGCGACGGTCATGCCTTGGCCGTAGACGGGGTTGAAGCAGCACAGGGCGTCGCCAGTGACGAGCAGGCCGCGAGGGGCATCGGTGAGTCGGTCGTAGCGGTGGCGTCGGTTGTGGGGATAGCGGGTCGTGCGGAGTGGGCCGAGGAGCTCGGCGCCGTCGATGGCCCGGCTGATGTCGGGGAAGGCGAGGGTGGTGGCGAAGGCGCGGAAGCCGTCGAGGTCGGTCGGTGGGGTGTCGCCGAGGATGCCAGCGAGACTGACGAGGTGCTCGCCACCTTCGATGGAGAACAGCGCGCCTCCGCGCGGGTGGCCGGGTGCGGTGCCGGTGAGGATGGCCAGGTCTTCGTCCAGGGCGTCGGGACGCAGCCGGAATCGCCCGCTGGTGTAGGCGACGTTGACCACCACCCGTTCCTCGTCGGGCGCGGTGTGCCCGAGCTCGGTGAGCCAGCGCGGAGTGCGGGAAGCGCGGCCGGTGGCATCGATGACGAGGTCCGCGCCGAACAGCTCCTCGGGCGCCTCGCCACCGTCGAGCCCAGCAGCGTCGTCGATCTCGGAACTCGGGGTGCGACCGTTGAAACGGCGTGCGGTGACGCCGGTGATGCGGGTGCCGTCGGTAAGTAGGCCCGCGACGTCGCAGCGATCGATGATCTGGACGCCGGGCAAGCGCCGCACCTCGGCACGAAGGTGGGTTTCGAGGAACGGGCGGGGGCACAGCAGGTCGCTGCGGGGTTCGCTGACGCGCGGCAGTCGTACCCCGCCGAGCAGGAAACGCATTCGTGCTGACTGGCCGGTGACGGCGCCGTCGGCGACGAGGCGGTCGAGGATGCCGGGGAACAGTTCGTCGAGAATCGCGCGCCCGCGGGGGAGCAGGGCGTGCACGTGATGGCCCTGCGGGATGCCCTTGCGTGCTTCCGGTCGGCCGTCGTCGGGCAGGCAGTCGCGATCGAGAATCGTGACGCGCCCGAACGAGTCGGTGAGCGCGCGAGCGGTGAGCAGACCGGAAATGCCAGCGCCGAGGACGAGGGCGTGATCGCGGCGGGCTGTCGGTCGAGACATGTGCCACCTCCTCATGGGAAAGGGAGCATGATGTTGACCCCGCTTCACGGACACGTCGGTGAGGAGATCAGGCCCGACGGGCGGTCGATGGTTTCGAACTGTATGGGGCTCATCCACTCCAATGCGGAGTGTCGGCGACGGCGGTTGTAGAAGCC
>NZ_JAAXKZ010000267.1 GCF_012911875.1 Pseudonocardia bannensis
GGCCGGGGGGCGGGCCGCCCGCGGCCGGCCGATCACCGGACTGAACAGCGTCGTCCGGCCCATCGGTCTCCCGGCGGCGTCGCCGACGGCCGGTCGAACCGGGGCCGCCGTTCTCGGCGAGCAGCTCGGCGACCGTGCGCTGACGGGGCTGGTCGGTCTCGGGACTCATCCCGTACACCGTGCCTCGTACGACGTCAAGCGTCCAAGGGATCCGGGCGAGTCCTGCGCCGAACGGTCCCTTTGAGCCGATCCATCGAGCGTGTCGAGCCGCCGGAGGATCACTCCCTCACGCAGCGCCCACGGGCAGATCTCGAGCTGTTCGACCTTCAGCGCCCGCATCGCGGCCTCCGCGACGAGGGCCCCGGCGACCAGTTGATGAGCACGGCTGGGGCTCACCCCCTCGAGTTCGGCCAGGTCGGCCGACGACATCCGACTGATGAAGGCGACGAGCTGGCGCAGCCCGACGTCGGTCAGCACGCGGCGGATCCGGGGCCCTGCGTTGGACGGGGCCGCCCCGGTGAGCCGGGCCAGCGAGCGGAACGTCTTGGACGTCCCGACGGCGAGCTCCGGTTCCCCGGCGCGGCGCAGCCGGCGGGCGACCGGGGCGAGGTCCTCGTCGAGCTTCTCGCGCAGCGCGGCGATCTGCCGCCGGGTCGGCTGGCTGTCGCTGAACCACTCGCGGGTGAGCCGGCCGGCGCCCAGCGGGAGCGACGCCGCCGCGGCCGGGTGCTCGTCGCGGCCGGCGGCCAGTTCGAGTGATCCGCCGCCGATGTCGAGCACCAGCAGCCGGCCCGCGGACCAGCCGTACCAGCGGCGCACCGCGAGGAAGGTGTAGCGCGCCTCGTCGTCACCCGGCAGGACCTGCAGCGCGATACCGGTCTCGTCGCGTACCCGCGCCAGCACGGCCACCGAGTTCGTCGCGTCGCGCAACGCGGAGGTCGCGAACGCCAGGAGGTCGTCGCACCCCGCCTCGGCGGCCGCCACCCGTGCCCGCTGGACGGTGCGCACCAGCGAGTCGGCACCGGACTTGGTCAGCCGGCCCTGGGAGTCGATGTTCTCGGCGAGCCGCAGTTCGTCCTTCTCCGACGTCATCGGTGTCGGATGACCGCCTCGGTGGGCGTCCACGACGAGCAGATGGACGGTATTGGATCCGACATCGAGCACACCCAGGCGCACCCGACCAGGCTACGTCGGCCCGCCGATCATGTCCCGGCCCCGGCCGCCAGAGGTGCTCTCCGACACACTCCCCCACACCTCCCC
>NZ_JAAXKZ010000268.1 GCF_012911875.1 Pseudonocardia bannensis
CACTGACGGTGTGGGGTCAGTGGTCTTGGTCAGGCGGGGTGCGGGCTGCTTCGAAGTCCGCTGGGGAGAGCATTCCGATGCTGGAATGTCGCCGTAGCGGGTTATACCAGCACTCTATCCATTCGAAGATCGCGGTGGCAAGCTCGGCGCGGGTTTCCCAGGTCTTCGAGTCGAGAAGCTCGAGTTGCATGGTTCCCCAGAACGACTCGACGAGGGAATTATCGTAACAGTCGCCGATCGATCCCATGGATGGGACGAGTCCGGCGTCGACGAGTCGGCGACCGAAGGCCCATGAGGTGAATTGAGAACCGTGGTCGGAATGCAGGATGGTGGACCGTCTCTCGGGTTGCCGGCGGAGGATGGCCATGCCGAGGGCGTCGACGACGAGTTCAGTACGCATGTTGTCGTCGATGGACCAGCCGACAATTTTCCGGGAGAAGACGTCGATAACCGCCGCGCAGTAGATCTTCCCCTCTCGGGTGGGGTGTTCGGTAATGTCGGTACACCAGATCTCGTCCGGTCCGTCGACGACGAAGTCGCGATCGACCAGGTCGTCGAAGGGGTCGGCCTGCGGGTCCCGCACGGTACAGCCGCGGTTGCGGCGCCGGTAGAGGCCCTGGATCCCGGCCTCGCGCATGAGCCGGGCCACCCGTTTATGGTTGACCGCCATGCCGAGTCCGAGGGTGAGCTCGGCGTGTACCCGTGGCCAGCCATAGGTGCGGCGGGACTTGGCGTGGATCTTCTCGATGTGTTTCACGAGGAGCTCGTTCTCCTGGGCTCGAAGTGATTTCACTCCGGAGCGCCATTCGTAGTATCCCTGGCGGCGCACGCCAAGGACCCGGCAGGCCACCGCGACGTCGAATCCGTCGTCGGCGAGTTCACGGACCAGCGGGAAGACTACTTTGGGAGGACGTTCTCGCGAGCGAAGTAGGCGGCGGCACGCTTGAGGATTTCGTTCTCCACCTCGAGCCGGCGGGCCTTCTTGCGCAGCTCGGTGAGCTCACGCTTCTCATCAGATGTCAGGCGCCCGGAATTCGCTCCGCCCTCGTCGGCGTCGGCCTGGGACAGCCAGTTCCGTAGGCACGACTCGGAGATCGACAGGTCCTTCGCGACCTCGCCGACCGGCTTGACCTTCGAGCGGGCGAGGTCGATGGCGCGCTGCCGGAACTCCGGCGGGTGAGGAGCAGGCACGAACGACATCCTTCCCGGCGGACGGCGTCCGCCTCAGGAGAGGTG
>NZ_JAAXKZ010000269.1 GCF_012911875.1 Pseudonocardia bannensis
CACCCGAAGCCGACGGCCTAACCCGCTTGCGGGAGGGAGTCGTCGAAGGTGGGACCGGCGATTGGGACGAAGTCGTAACAAGGTAGCCGTACCGGAAGGTGCGGCTGGATCACCTCCTTTCTAAGGAGTCTCACCGAGTGGTGGGGTTGGCCGGGGCGCGTGACGCGTCGCGGTTCTCCTTGTCCTGATTCCACGTCCGCCGTGGTGGGTCGGTTTTGCCGGCCCGGTGGGGGTGGCTGGGTGGAACACAAAAGTTTGCTGGTTCATGAACGTGAGGGTTCGGCACGCTGTTGGGTCCTGAGGAGACACCTGGTGTCTTTTCTGGCTGCGCCTGGCCGGGACCGTCTAACGCCTCGTGGGAATCGGGGTGGTGGTGGTCGTGGGGGTCGGGGTGTGGTTGTGTGTTGAGTGTTGCATAGTGGATGCGAGCATCTTGTTGTGGTCAAGTGTTTAAGGGCACATGGTGGATGTCTAGGCATCAGGAGCCGATGAAGGACGTGGGAGGCCGCGATAGGCCTCGGGGAGCTGTCAACCGAGCTGTGATCCGAGGATGTCCGAATGGGGAAACCCGGCGCCCGTCATGGGGTGTCACCGGCAGCTGAATTCATAGGCTGTCGGGGGGAACGTGGGGAAGTGAAACATCTCAGTACCCACAGGAAGAGAAAACAACCGTGATTCCGTGAGTAGTGGCGAGCGAAAGCGGAGGAGGCTAAACCGGTGTCGTGTCAAGCTGGCAGGCGTTGCGGTATCGGTGTTGTGGGGCGTGTCCGTGGAGACTCTGCTAGGTCTTCGGCGGGGATGTGTGTGGTTAGCGGAAGGCGTCTGGGATGCGTCGGCGTAGAGGGTGAGACCCCCGTACGCGAAAGCCGTGCACATGTTCGTGGGACGTGACCCCGAGTAGCAGCGAGCTCGTGGAATTTGCTGTGAATCCGGCGGGACCACCCGTCAAGCCTAAATACTCCCTGGTGACCGATAGCGGACGAGTACCGTGAGGGAAAGATGAAAAGTACCCCGGGAGGGGAGTGAAATAGTACCTGAAACCGTGTGCCTACAAGCCGTCAGAGCCTTTCGGGGTGATGGCGTGCCTTTTGAAGAATGAGCCTGCGAGTTATGCTTCGTGGCGAGGTTAACCCGTGTGGGGTAGCCGTAGCGAAAGCGAGTCCGAATAGGGCGCGATAGTCGCGGGGTGTAGACCCGAAGCGGAGTGATCTACCCATGGCCAGGGTG
>NZ_JAAXKZ010000026.1 GCF_012911875.1 Pseudonocardia bannensis
ACCAGGACCCGCTCTCCGACGAGCAGCTGGCCGTCGGCCGTGCGACGCCCGAGGACGTCGACGGGTCACTCCGGCCGGGGCCGGTCTTCGACGGTCGCCCCAAAAAGCTGAGCGCGATGACCTCGGCGTGCCGTACGAGCCGCTCGATCACGGCCGCGGCGCCGATCGCGTCGCCGAGAGAAGCAGCGACGCGTTCGTTGCGGGCCGAGACGAGTCGGAAGAACAGCCCGGCCGCTCCCGGGTTCGAAGGGGATGTGCTGGGCGGCTGACCTCGTCGACAATCAGCCGGGGTAGCGGCCCGTTCTCAGATGCCGCTCAGGTACGGGGTGGACGATGGGGGCATCGGGGTCGACCAGCCCGGAAGCCGCCGGCGGAGGAGGCCCGATGTCCGCGATCGGCTCGCTGCTGGGCCTGTACTGCTGCTGTTCGGGCTGGTCATGCTGGCCCGGCTCATCGGCGACTGGGCAGGGGTCTTCGGTGATCCGCGCGCCGGCTGGCTGAGCGGCGTGCGACGGGTTACGCACGGCCTCACCGAGCCGGTCATCGCGCCGGTCCGGTGGGTGCTCAGGCCGGTCCGGGTCGGGTCGGTGTCGATCGACCTGGCCTTCACGGTGGTGTTCGTCGCCGTCTGGATCCTGCGGTCGGTCGCGCTCTCGCTCTGACCTCAGCGGCTGCGGCCGGGGCCGGACCGCGGTCGATTCACGACTGCGGAGGGGGCGGCCGGGACGGCCCGGCTGACTTGTCGCCGTGGGCGGGTTCCTTGCTCGAGGCCGCGCCCGGTTCTCGATCACCGCCCGGCTCACCCCGACGGTGGTCGCCCGATCACCGGCATCGACGAGCAGGCGTGGGTGCCGATCCGGTATCCGAACGCAATCTACGACGAGCACGAGCAGCGGTGGGTCTCCGACGCCGAGGTCGCCGAGACCACCCTCACCGCGTTCCCCGGCCGCCGCCGCCGCGAGCAGGTCACCGCCCGGTTGATCGTGCGCCGGGTCCGCCGCCTCAACCCCGCGACCGTGCCGGCCGGGCAAACCGGCAAGCAGGGTGAGCTGTTCGCGGTCTACCGCTACCACGCGGTGTTCACCGACAGCGCCGAGCCGATGCTGGCCGCCGAGGCCACCCACCGCGACCACGCGATCGTCGAGCAGGCCATCGCCGAGCCCGAGAACGGCCCCCTGGCGCACCTGCCGTCGGGGGTGTTCACCGCGAACGCGGCCTGGCTGGTCTGTGCGGCGATGGCGCACAACCTCACCCGCGCCGCCGACGCACTGGCCGGTGGCCGCCACGCCCGTACCCGGACCGGCACCATCCGCGCCCAGCTGATCCACACCCCGGCCCGGCTCGCGCACTCCGCGCACCGGCAGGTCCTGCACCTACCCCGGGACTGGCCGTGGGAGCCCGGGCTCGACGAACTGTTCCGCCGCGCCCTGCACGACCCCCTCGCCACCGCCGCCTGACCGTCGCCATCACGGGCCCGACCGGAGATCACCAGTGGAACGGCCGGGTAGACCGGCAGCTCACCTACGCCCGCTGCCGGCGCCCGACAGACAGAGATCAATCACACCCCGACGCATCATCAACGGTGGATCCAGGCTGAGCCGAGACCATGGCTGTGATCAGCACGCTTCGTGTCGCCCGCGCAGCTCCCAGCTTCAGAACGAAGAGCCCGCAAAAAATGCTCGACGGCAACATTCTGATCGAGCGTGTGCCGTAACAGCATTGACCGCATGAACTTGATTCGACCCTTCGCCATCGTAGCTCTGAGCATCGGAATGCTCGCAAGCTGTACATCGGCGACCAACACCCCGGCTCAGTCGTCCCCACCGAGCGCACATCCGACCACGACGGCCGCGTCGGCTGACCCCGCGCAGGCGGCGGCGGTCGACAAGGTCGTGCAGGACGCGATGAAGGCACGACACCTGCGGGCAGTCATCGTGCGGGTGACCACCGACGGCAAGGAGATCATCACGAAGGCCTACGGCGAGTCGATGACGGGTGTGCCCGCGACGATCGACATGCATTTCCGGAACGGCGCCATTGCCATCTCCTACGTCTCCACCCTGCTCCTCATCCTGGTTGACGAGAAGAAGGTGAGCCTCGACGACAAGATCTCGACATGGGTTCCGGAGATCCCGCACAGCGATGAGGTCACACTCGGTCAGCTCGCACACATGACCAGCGGCTACACCGATTACGTGATCGGGAACGAGGAAGTCGACGTCATGCTCTACACCGACCCGTTCCGCCAGTGGGCGCCCGAGGAACTCCTGAAGACAGTGACGTCGAAGCCTCTCCTGTATCCGCCGGGCACGAACTGGAACTACGCCCACACCAACTATCTGATCCTCGGGTTGGCGCTAGAAAGGTTGACCGGGAAGAGGATGTCGGACCTCATGCAGGAGAAGGTGCTGGGTCCGCTGAGATTGACGAACACCACCGATCCCGGTCCCGGAACGCCCGCCATCCCTGAGCCAGCGCTCCACGCCTTCACGTCCGAACGTCGATCTCAGTTGGGCATCCCAGCGGGCACACGCTTCTACGAGGAATCCACCTATTGGAATCCCTCGTGGACGATCACCCGGGGCGCCATCCAGACGACGGACATCTTCGATGTGAACGAGACAGCGGTCGCGATGGGAACCGGCAGACTGCTGTCTCAGGAGTCGTACAGAAAGATGATCTCGACTGACCTGCGCGGCGCGACGACGGCCCTACCCGGGTGCGCGACCTGCTTCCCCCAGAGCGAGGCCTATAGCTATGGGCTCGGCATCGTCACGACCGGCAACTGGCTCATGCAGAACCCGCTGTTCTCCGGCGAGGCCGGGGCCTTCGCATACCTGCCCTCGAAGAAGGTCGCGATCGCCCTCGCGCTCACCTTCGCCGAGGATGCGTTCGCTCCGGACGGGAGCTACAAGAGTGAAGTTGGCAGCAACGCGGTCGATCCGGTCTGGCGGGAGATAGCCACCGTTGTCGCGCCGGACGACCCGCCGCCTCCAATGACGTCGTAGCTTCAGCTCATCAGGCAGGCGTGCGCGTGGGATCCAATCCGGCGCCACCCGACCTTGCTGGTCCGACGCCGAGGACGCCCAGGAAGAACACATCCCGCACGCCGCGGTTGGGCAGGTCGGTCAGCACGCTCACCCAGAACTTGGCGCCTTCCCCGCCCGTGCCCGCCCACAGGCCCAGGACGTCCTTGCGGCCGTCGATGGTGACCCCGATGGCGGCGTAGACGGGTCGGTTGGCGACCTACCTGTCCCGGACCTTGACCATGATGGCGTCGATGAACACCGCCACGTAGACACCGTCCAACGGGCGGCACGCTCACTCCGCCATCTCACCCAGGACCGTGTCGGTGATCCGGGAGACGGTCTCCTTCGACACCGACGCCCCATAGATCTCGGCGAAGTGCGCGGAGATCTCCCCGGTGGTCAACCCCTTCGCACACAACGACAACATAATCTCGCCCACATCGGTGAGCCAACGTTGCCGCTTGCGCACGATCTGCGGAGTGAACGTGCCCTCCCGATCCCGCGGCGCCTCGATGACCACCTCGCCCGCCGCATCCGAGATCACCGTCTTCGGCCGCGACCCATTCCGCACATTCGTCGACCCGCGACCCGACTCGGCACGATTCTTCTCGTGCCCGAGATGCTCGGTCAACTCCTCGTTCAACGCCGTTTCCAGCACACGCTTGGTAAACAGCTTCAAACAGCCCGTTCGGACCGCTCAGTTCCAGCCCGCGCTGGCGGGCCTCGGCCACCATCGCCGCCGCGGCCGCCTGCTCCGGCGACAGCGCCGGCCGGACCCCTGCTCACCCTCGCGGACTCACAAACTCGGATGTCATCGCTCACAGTTCCCATCCCGCCGGGCCCCAGTCTCGGGCCGGAAACACCGTTTGATCGACAGTCCCGACAGTCACGACAGTCACGACAGTCCCGACAGTCACGGCAATCTCGGCAGCCCCGGCAATCCCGGCAGTCCCGACGAGCCCGGCGAACGGCGCGGGATCATGCCTCCCGGCGCTCCTGCGGCACGGCTGGTGAACCGCGCGGGAGCGGGGACCGCGGGTACCGGTGGCTGTCTCGGGCTCGGCCAGCGGGCTAGCCTGGGGAGTGACCGAAAGGGTTCGCGGTGATGACGTCCGCATCGACTGGCCCGGTGCCGATGAGCGTGACCGAACAGGTGTTCCCGGCGAAGCCGGTGATGCTGCGGGACATCCGCGCCTTCGTCGCCCGGCTGGCGAGCGCGGCCGGGATCCGGGATGTGGAGCTGCACCAGATCGTGCTGGCCGCGAACGAGGCGGCGACGAACGCGATCGAGCACAGCGGCAGCGATGTGGTGCGCGTGGGGTGGGAGCACGGCGACCATGGCGTGTGGATCTCTGTGGCGGACGAGGGCGTGTTCAAAGCCATCGGTGGCACAGCCGAGGGCGGTGGGTGGGGCATGAATGTGGTGCTCGCGCTGGCCGAGGAGGTGACGGTGCGGGCGGGCCGGCCCGGCGAGCGCGGCACCCTCGTCCGGTTCCACGTCCGTAGCCGGCCGCCGGTGGGCGGTGGGCCGGTTCGGGTGCGGCTGCTCGTCGTCGACGGTGACCGGTTCTCCGGCCGGTCGTTGTCCGCGTTTCTGACGGCCGAGGGGTACGAGGTCTCCCTCGCCGCGTCGGTGCCGGCTGGCCGGGAGGCCCTGGCGGGCCGGCCCGGCCTGGTGATCGTTGATGTGATGACCTCGAATGGGTTGGCCGCGGGGCTGTGCGAGGAGATCACGCGGACGGAGGTCCCGGTGCTGGCGCTGTCGGTCCTCCCACCGCCTGCGGCGTTGCGGTCGGACCGGTTTGTGCGCAAGCCGGCGCATCCCCTAGAGGTGTTGGCCGTTGTCCGGCAGCTGCTTGCGGACGTCGCGTCGGACCCGGTCCGTGCCTAGCCGAAGGTTGGCGAGCGGGCAGCCGCGACTCGACGCGATCCTGGGCGGCGGGCTCATTGATCCCTCGATTGCCCTGGTCGCGGGGCTGCCGGGCAGTGGCAAGACCGTGCTCGCGCAGCAGTACGCGTTCGCGAACGGCACCGATGAGCGGCCGGCGGTGTATCTGAGTACCGTCGCGGAACCGCTGAGCAAGATCCTCTACTTTGCTGAGGGTCTGTCCTTTTTCGACGCCGGCCGCATCGGCCACTCGGTGGTGTTCGACGACCTCGGCGGTAGCCTGGACGCCGAGGGTCTTGCTGGCGTGCTCACCCGGATCACCGAGCTCGTTGAGCGGCAGCCCTGTTCGGTGCTGGTCATCGACAGTTTCCGGGCGCTGCGGTATCAGTCGCGCAACGCGGGCGAGTTCGAGGGCTTCATCCATGAGCTGGCCGGGCGTCTGACCGCGATGGGCACGATGGCGCTGTGGCTGGGCGAGTACAGCCAGGACGAGTTGGCGTCGCGTCCGGAGTTCGCCATCGCCGACGCCGCGATCGTGTTGGCGACCGAGGAAAACGGGCAGCGGGAGAGCCGCGCCCTGCGGGTGCTGAAACTGCGCGGCAGCGGTTTCCGCTCCGGCGCACACGCCTACCGGATCGGCGTCGACGGCGTCGAGGTGTTCCCCCGGCTCAGCGACGTCGACGACACCCGGTACGAGTTGGGCCGACAGCGCGCGAGTTCAGCCATCCCCGCGCTCGACCAGTTGCTCGGCGACGGATACTGGCCTGGTTCGGCGACCCTGGTCATCGGCCCGGCCGGGTGCGGGAAGACCGTGATGGGGTTGCAGTTCATCTTCGGCGGGGCCCGTGCGGGGGAGCCCGGAGTGTTCGCCTCGTTGCAGGAGAACCGCGTCCAGGTCGAACGGATGATCCACGGATTCGGATGGAATCCCGACGACCCGGGCGCGGTGGTGCTGTGCGACTCATCGAACGACATCTACGTCGACCAATGGTTCTACCGGCTGCTCGACACCCTGGAATCCGTCCGGGCTCGCCGGGTGGTGATCGACAGCCTGGGTGAGCTCGCGGCGGCCTGCCCCGATGACAAGCGGTTCCGCGAGTTCGTCTACTCGCTGCTCAACCGCTGCTCGCGCGCGGGTGTCAGCGTCCTGGTCACCGTCGAGTCGCCGGAGCTGTACGGCCAGACGAGACTGTCCGAGCGCGGCGTGTCTCACCTGTCCGACAATGTGATCCTGCTTCAGTACCTGCGCAAGGACAGCACTCTGTCCCGGGCGTTGACCGTCCTGAAGACGCGAGCGAGCGATCATCTGCCGCAGACACACGAATACGAGATCACCCGCGATGGCATCAGCATCGGAAAGCCGGTCAACCCGGTTTGAGGCCTACTGGAACCAGGGTGACCCACCATCGGTGCACCTGAGCGGCGAGGTCGACTTGAGCACCCACGACCGGCTCGCGGCGGTCCTCGACGGGGCTGCCACGCCCGGGCGCGACCTCGTCATCGACTGCACGAACCTCACGTTCATCGATGTGCGGGGGATTTCGATCATGGTGCGGACCGCGCGGGTGATCGGCGACGCGCAGCTGCGAGTCAAGGGCGTACACGGTGCCGTCGCCGTCCTCATCGATGTCCTCGACCTCACCAGAGCCGTGCCAAACCTGCGGCAAGACCCCATATAGCCGGCGATTGTGAGGACCCGACCGAGCACGTCAACGTTGGCTTTCAGCGGCATGTCGCGGCGACTTCGATCGCACACGAGCCAAGCCGAGCGGACGTCGTTGGCCACCGTACGTTTCTCCAGCACTCGCGAAGTAGGCTGTATGGGGTCACGGCTTCGAGAGCTGGCATCGACACGCCGCTCGCCAAATACTCTCCCAGCGTTCCTATCTGTCGTCGGCGTCAGTTATCCGACGACGCGACGGTCGGCGGAACGAGGACGTCGAGCCCGAGATGCAGGCAGGGGTTTGAGCTCTGGTTGCGCGACGAGCCGTACTCGGTTGTCGAGGGCAAAGTGACCGATCCGGCTGGACCCCGCTCAGCTGGACCTGTTGGTCGTGCACACCTGCCGAAGGGAAGGACCCCGCCGACGTGGCAACCGGCTTCGGGGGACTTGATGACGGTCCACTGCACCCGCGGGTGGTCGTCTCCCCTGTAGGCGCCCGACAGGGTCGTCTGCCCGTCTCCGGTTGCGGGGTGCGCGGGCGGGCGTAGCGTGGCCGCGTGCGCCGGTTCGGTGCCGCCCGCCCTGCTCTAAGTCCGGGCTCACGGCGTCACGCGTGGTGTTTGCACGGCGACGTGGCGGAGTACCGCCGCTGCCTGGCGGAGTTCTCCGCCGAAGGCCTGGAGGACGGGCTGCGCGTGGCGTACGTCTGCTCCGACGGTGCGGAGGCGGCGCGGGAGGATCTCGCGGATCTGAGCGGCCGGGACCGGCTGCTGGCCGCCGGCGCGCTCCACGTCTTGTCGGCGCGGGACGCGTACGGCACCGGTGGGCCGGTAGATCCGGAACGAGTGGTGGCCTTCTTCGCGGCCGCGACCGAGCAGGCCCTGGCCGACGGGTTCGGCGGGCTGGCGGTGAGCGCGGACGCCACCAAGCTGGTCGGCACACCCGCGGCGCAGGACGCGTTCGCCCGGTACGAGTTCCTGGTGGACCGCTACATGGCCAGTCATCCCCTGTGGGCGCTGTGCGGCTACGGGCTCGAGCTGGGCAACGACACCGTGACCGAGTTCGCGTTGCTGCACGCGCCCGGGCCGCCGAACGAGGCGCCGGCCCGAATGTTCGGCTGTGCCGACGGGGCGATCGGCCTCGCCGGCCAGTTCGACCCGGGCGGCGTCGCGGCGCTCGGACGGGTGCTGCCCCGCCTGCGGACGGCGGACGGCGTGACGCTCGTCGTCGACATGGCCGACGTCGAGTACCTCGACCATCGGTTGCTGCTGATGCTCGACGGCTACGCCCGCAGAAGCAGGGTGGCAGTGTCGCTGCGTTCAGCCCCGCCGTTCGCCAGCGCTTCTACGCCCGCCTGCCCCGCTGCCGGGCGATGTGCAACGGCCGCGCCCGCAACGGCCACGCCTGCTGCCCGCTGAGCAGCAGCACAACAAGGAAGATTCACCACATCATCCGCGGCGCCCTCGGGCGCGCTGTGCGCTGGCAGCACCTCGGCGTGAACAAGGCCGCGATGGCCGTCGCCCCGTCCCCGGAGCGCACCGAACCCGACCCACCCAGCGCCGGCGAGGCCGCCCGGCTCCTCAACGCCGCCTGGGACGACCCGGAGTGGGGCCTGCTCCTCTGCAACCCGAAGAGGTTGCGAGGGGCCACTTGCAGATATTGACAGTGATTCGGATCACGATGATAGAAACGTATCTTGCGGTACGGTCTCGATCAAGGCCTCGACGCACGTTCTTCATCAAGGTCACAGCTAGCACATCGTGCGACCTTCGGCCGGGGCCCAGGTTTGGGCTGTCCAAGCGGCAGGGCTGCGTTTTTGAAACGGTTCACCCCTGGACGGAGGCATCCCACGGTCATGGTTCCGCCGCCGAGTGCACTCGCACCTCTGCGCGTCGAACTCCTCGCCACCCGCCCCGCAGCGGAGTGGGCCACGGCCTGCATGGCGGCCGGGGCGCCGGCCGGAGTACTCGACGATGTCGCCGGCGTCCTCCAGCCGGCCACCGATCTCGGCCTGGAGCCCGTGGGCACGCTCCCCCGCGCCGACGGGTCCACAATTCGCCTCCCACGCAACCCCATCAGGCTCTCCGCGACGCCGCTGACCTACCGCTGCGCGCCGCCCCGACTCGGCTACCCGCGCGGTCATGACAGCAAGCCAGACGGAGACAGCCGATGACAGCGCCGATGCCGTTGATCATCGACACGGACCCCGGCGTGGACGACACGTTCGCGCTGATACTGGCGCTGCTCAGCCCGGAGATCGACGTCCGCGCCGTCACCGTCACGTTCGGCAACGTCAGCCGGGAGAAGACCTTCGCCAATGCGCGCCGCGTGCTCGCGCTCGCCGGGCGGACCGACGTACCGGTCGCCGCGGGGGCGGTCCGCCCGCTGGTGCATGCGCAGGGGGAACTGGCCGCCGACTGGCACGGCGCCGACGGGCTCGGCTTGCGCTCGGCTGAGTTCCCGGAGCCCGGCCCCGCCGACCCGCGCCCGGCCATCACCCTCATGGCCGATGTGCTGAGCGCATCCCCCCGATGTTCCCGCGGTCCTCTCCGAAACCCTGTGCCGGCTCATCACCCTCGGCTGACTCGGCGCGCCTCCCCCGCACGCCTGCGGGTGCCAGGCCCTGGCACCTACGAGGATGCCGCGTCTGCCGTCGCCGGGCTCTTGCTCCCCTCGACCGCCCGCCACAACGATTAGCAACCCGGATTTCGACACCGCGCGCCCAACGAGTTGGGCCCGAGAGAGAGGTTCTGCAGATGAGGTCCTTGTGCGTGTTCTGCGGCTCTAGCCGGGGTCGCCGACCCGCCTATCTGCACGCCGTCCGTGAACTGGCGGGGATTCTCGCCTCCGACGGGATTCGGCTCGTCTACGGCGGTAACTCGACGGGGACGATGGGGGCGTTGGCCGACAGCGTCCTGGAAGCCGGCGGTCAGGTCGTCGGCGTCATCCCCGAATACGACTTCGGCCAGGGGTGGGCGCACGAGGGCCTGACCGAGCTGCATGTCGTCGACTCGATGCACGAGCGCAAGGCGCGCATGGCCGAGCTCTCCGACGGCTTCATCGCCCTGCCCGGCGGGCTCGGAACCCTCGACGAGTTCGCCGAGGCGATCACCTGGTTGCAGCTGGGGCTGCACCACAAGCCGACCGGGCTGTTGAACACCGCCGGGTACTACGAGGCGCTGCTCCGGTTCTTCGACCACGCCGTGGCGGAGCGCTTCCTCCGAGAGGAGGACCGAGCGCTGATCCTGGCCGAGACCGAGGTACGCCCGCTGCTGGACCTCATGCGGGCCTGGACACCCCGACAGGATCAGGGCTGGGTGCCTGCGGACGGCCCCGCTGCGTGACCATGACCGACGCTCTCCCCGATCCGTATGCGCCGCGACTCCCCCTTCCGAGGCGGCGTTGCGGCGCGTGCGGGACGGGTGCCTCACTGCTCACCGGGGGCCGTGAGGGATGACGCGGCCATCAGGCCGTACCAGCCTTGTCGAGGGCTACCGCCCCTTCAACGCTTGGCGTTGCCGTCCCAGAAGGTCGATCTCGCACTCCATGACGCCACCACCGGCGAGGTAGGGGAACCTGCCCGAGAGCGCGACCCCCTCCGGGGCCCCGGTACTGATCAGGTCGCCCGGGTTCGAGAACCACGTACTAGTAGGGCTTGGTTAGGTCGGGGTTCGTTCGGCGTGTCTGAGTTTGCGCCAGGTTCTGCGGCAGGTTGGGCGCCGTCCGGTCCATCTGGCGAGCAGGACCTGTAGCCCGGCCACGACCTGGTAGGTCGTCAGGCCGTGGCCGGGGCTGGTGGGCACAGGCGCTGCAGGGTGCAGAACGCCTGGGCCACCGAGGCCAGGGTGAGGTAGCGGTGGAAGCCGTTCCAGGTACGGCCCTCGAAGTGGTCCAGCCCCAGGGCGGTCTTCAGCTCGCGATAGTCGTGCTCGACCCGCCAGCGGATCTTCGCCAGCCGGACCAGCCGGCGCAGCGGAATGTCCGCCTGCAGGGTGGACAGCCAGTACTTGGTCGGCTGGTTCTCGCCGGCGGGCCATTCGGCCAGCAGCCAGCACACCGGCAGGTCTTCGTCCCGGAGCGCCCGACGCAGGCGCACCCCGGCCGAGCGCACCCGCAGCGCGGGGAACCGCGACCGCAGCGGACACGTCGGGCGGACCCTGGGCCCTGGCAGGACCCCTGCGATCACCACGGATCGGTCGGTTGACCGGCCTCCGGAAGCGGGAGCGCAGGTTCGAATCCTGCCGGGGGCACCACGGGTGCCTACAGCGAAAACGGTCCCTCACCTGCTGGACAGGGTGAGGGACCGATCTTTCGTGTCCGGGCGCGTCCGGCTGGCACCGGGCTTCCATGGGCATCTGTGCCCATTGTGTGCCCAAGTCCCCGAGACCGTGGCCTCGACCGCCCCGCGTACGGCGGGGGGCGGTCAAGCGCGCGCGTACCGCTAGACGATCGCGGTGACGACCAGCAGCACGATCACGGAGATGAGGCCCGCGAGGACAGCGACCGCGATCACCGCTCTGATCATCGGCACCCAGCTCGTCACGGAGTGGGGCCCGCCTCGAGGCCCACCACGCCGGGCGGCTGCAGCAGAAACTGGTCAAGCTGGGTCGTGTCCCGCTGCTGATCATCGACGAGGTCGGCTAATCCCGTTCGAGGCCGAAGCGGCGAACCTGTTCTTCCAACTCGTCTCGTCCCGCTATGAGCGCGCCGGCCTGATCCTCACCTCGAACAGGCCCTTCGGCCGCTGGGGTGAGGTGTTCGGCGACGATGTCGTCGCCGCCGCGATGATCGACCGCCTCGTCCACCACGCCGAGGTCATCTCACTCAAGGGCGACAGCTACCCGACTCAAGGACCGGGACCTGGGCCGCGTCCCCGCCGCCACCCAGACCAACGACTGATCACAACCAACCAGAGGGGGTCCGTTTTCAGCCGCCGTTGACGCTGTCGCACCGCCCGGATCCGTCATTACCCCGCCTCGTCAGATCTGACGACCTCCACAGCCTCAGCGCTGCCGTTGAAGATGCAGCCGCCTCATGGATTCTGATGAGTCGCGATCGCTGTAGCTAACGGCCTGACCTCGATCTCCGATGAGGAGGCAGTCGCTTCGAGCCGGGAGTACGGACGTGTCGTTCTACCTGCGATCCAGCATCAAAGTGGGCCCATTTCGATGTGGTCTGTCCCGCTCCGGGCTGAGCGTCTCGACCGGTGTGCCGGGACTTCGGGTGGGCGCCGGGCCGCGCGGGGCGTTCGTCCGTGTCGGAGCCGCAGGCGTCCACAGCTACCTGACCGTTCCCTCGCGTCGGCAGCCGACGGCGGCCCGGCGGAACCCGCCGGCCAGCCCGACCTTCACCGGAAGCGCGGGGATCGAACTCGAGGACATCACGGGCGTCGGAGCGGCCCAGCTGCTGCCGGCGACGCCGAGCGAACTCGTCGAGAGCCTCAACACCGCCGCGAGCCGTCACAGCATCTGGCCGTGGGTCCTGGCAGTGACCGTCGTCCTCACGTTCGCGGTGTCCCCGCTGATGCTGATCCTGGGTGTGCCCGCGCTGGTCGCGGCCGTGTGGAGCGACCGAGTACGGCGCACTGTCGTCATGTTCTACGAGGTCGACGGTGCCCCTGCCGCCCAGTACCAGGACCTTCTCACGCACTTCGCCGCCGCCATCGCGACGAAGAAGGCGTGGCACACGGTCGCCCAGGGCGCTCTACGCACGACCCACCAGCGGAAGGTGAACGCCGGCGCCTCCGCACTCGTGCGCCGCGAAGCACTCGCCAGGTCGCTGGCCGGCCCGCCGCAGCTCGCGTCCAACATCGCCATCCCGACCCTGCAGTCGTCCAGCCGCTCGATCTACCTCCTCCCCGACCGGGCCCTCGTTCGCGACGGCTCTCGATACGCCGACGTCAGCTACGACGAACTGCGGGCCGCTGCCGGACCGGACCGGTTCATCGAGACGGGGACCGTCCCCTCGGACGCGACCGTCGTCGACACGACCTGGGAGTACGTCAACAAGAAGGGCGGTCCCGACAAGCGGTTCAAGAACAACCGCCGCCTTCCCGTGGTCCTCTACGGCGAGGTGACCCTGTCCACCCGCACGGGGATGAGCACCGTCCTGTCCTTCTCCCGCTACGACGCCGCACCGGTGCTCGCGTCCGCGATCGAGAGCATGAAGGCACCCGCACCGTCGCTCCCCGTGCAGCACCCGGCTTCCGAGCCGGTCACCCAGCTCAGGCAGGCACCGCGGACCCCGGCCCGCGAGTTGCCCTCCCGGCTCCCCCATCCGGTGCGGCCCGACGCCACGCCTGCCTCCAGCCAGGACGCCCGGTCCGGGAGCCATCGAGTTCCGGTCACCCACGCCGCGGTAGGTGCGACCGTGACCCCGATCCCGGCCCCTGCGGCTCCCCCGGTGCCCGTCGAGTTCGTGCCCGTCTCCTCGGACGGTCGGCTGCAGGTGGTCGGCGAATCGCACTACCAACCTGCGCTGGCCCGGGCTGCCCGTGGCCGTACCGCGGAGTACGAGGTGGCCTCCCACATCCCGGCGCAGGCCGTCCTGGTTCCGGAGCCGTCGAACCCGTACGACCGCCACGCCGTCCGCGTCGATGTGCTCGGGGACGGCGATCCGGCGACGGTCGGCTACATCTCGCGGGACCTGGCACCCGCCTATCACGCAGTACTCGGCACGCTCGCTCCCGGCACGTTCGCGACATGCCCGGCACGGATCACCGGCGGCGGCCCCAAGTACTACGGCATCTACCTGCACCTTGCCGATGCAGCAGATCTCGGGCTCTCCTCACCGGGCCGGACGACCGCGGCTCACAGTGTCTCGCTGGCCCCGGAGACGTCGTGCACCGTGACCGGCGAGGAGAACCATCAGGACTATCTGCGCACCTGCCTCCGGGATGCCCGAGGAGCGACCCGCGTCGTCACCGAACTCGGCTGGTGCCCGATCAGATCCGGCAAGTACTCCGGGCAGACGGCCATCGAAGTTCGCATCAACGGGGCACGCGTCGGGCAGCTCACCTACGCGATGACCCAGCGCTACGCGGAGTCAATCCGCTCCGTCGAGCAGAGCGGCCGGACACCGACGGCCGAAGCGCTGCTGGCCGACGGTCCGCGCGGCATTCAGGTGGAGCTGAGACTCCCCCGGACCACATCCTGACCCAGCTCCAGCACGTTGCTCGCCAGAGCTCCGCGCCGTAGGCGAAGCGGTCACCGTTGTGCCGCTCGCAGCTCCGATGGTGGCCCTGCTCCATGTCGTCGTGTCCGGTCAGCTCCCGGTGCGAGGACCTGATCCGGCTCAACGTGATGCCAACGGTGTGCCGATCGAGGGCGACCGTGCGCGGCAGCGGTGGCCGGCTGCCCCTGGAACTCGACCCGTCCGGGCGACACAATCGAGCACCGGCCAGGCTGCGGGAGGGGGTACCGCACATGACCGCTCGACCGGGCCTGGTCGGTCGCGGCGACCAGTGGCTCGAACTCGAGCGCGCGCTGGGCCGGAGCGCGGCGGGCCGGTTCGGCTGCGTTCTGCTGGTCGGCGACCCGGGCGTGGGCAAGTCCCGGCTCGCGGCGCAGTTCGCGGCCGAGCACGGCGGTAGACGCACGGTCCTGACGGCTCGGGCCTACCACCTCGGCGCCACCACCGCGTTCGGCGTCTGGGCCGAGGCGCTCGACGGCGCGCTCCGCGCTCGGCCCCCCGAGGAGGTACGGCGGCTGTGTGCAGGCGCCGAGGACGAACTCGCGGCCCTGCTGCGCAGCGTGGCGGCGCTCGGGGACCGCGCACCGCGGCCCGACCCGCAGTGCCCGAAGCTGCTCGCCGCCCTCGCCGTGCTGCTGCGGGAACTGGCCGCGGAACGGCCGGTTCTGCTCGTCCTCGACGACCTGCACCTGGCCGACGCCTCGTCCCAGGAGGCCCTGCACTACCTGGCCCACCATTGCGCCGACCAGCCGGTGCTGGTGATCGGCACCGCGCGACCGGTCGAGCTGGCCGAGCACGCGGTGGCCCTACGGTTCCGTCCCGGGTTGAACTGGCCAGTTCGTATGGCCGTGAGGCCCAGGGGCGCGGGGTATGGCTGACGCGGTGGTGCCGCTGATGGCTCGGACGGCTTGGCCACCCGGCGCTCCACGACGGCCACGACTGCTGAATTGGGAACCGCGAAATCGATCGCCGTGTAGGGCAACGACAGCGAGGCCGTCTACGAGAATTATCCGGAGACGGGAGAGCCTGTGGATCACATCTGGGCAGGAATCGATATCGGTAAGGAGCATCACCACTGTGTCGTGATCAACTCCGATGGCAAACGTCTGTTGTCACGACGGATCGCCAACGACGAAACCGAGTTGCTGGCGCTTGTCGCCGACGTCTGCGCCCTCGGCAACGACGTGACCTGGACAGTCGATGTCGTCGATGGCGGGGCCGCGCTGATGCTGGCCATCCTGCTCGGTCACGACCAGGGCGTGCTCTCCTTGTCCGGCCGGGCCGTCCACCGCGCCGCGGCCGGCTACCGCGGCGAAGGCAAGTCGGACGCCCGCGATGCGGCGATCATCGCCGACCTCCCGGCGGCCCGCATCGCATGAGCCTCGTCGTCCTCGACACCGACGTCGCCTCCGCGATCCTGGAGCGACAGCGACCCGTCGACCTCGCCGGCTCACCGGAACGCAGCTCGCGACCATCGCGGCCTGCCGCCTCGTCTGCGAGCTGCCGCTCAGCACGTTCACCATCAAGGACTACGCCGACTCCGCAAGCACGAAGACCTCGGCCTCGTCCCCGAGTGCAGTCGACGTGGAATGTGTCGTGGAACGAAACACGGCACACAGTAGGCCGCCACGGACCCGAAGCCCGAACAAGAGGCCCTGGTAGAACGCCAGTAGGCGTCGCTGATCACGGCTTCTACCGGCGTGCCGCCTCAGCGCTCGACGTCCAGCAGCCCGAGCCGCCGGGTGGCGCGGGTCATCGAGACGTAGAGATCGGCGGGGTTGTGTGCCCGGATCCGCTCCGGGTCGACGATCACGACGGCGTCGAACTCGAGACCTTTTACCGACACCGGGGTGTGCAGCTGCGCGGGAAGACCGGCAAGGCCGTCCAGTTCTTTCACCCGAGGATTCCCGCCTTGCTCCGCGGCGGCGTTGATCCCCAGGACATGCGTCGGGTCGGCGGCGATCACCGCCAGCGTCCCGCGGCCCAGCTGCGCCACCTCCGCCTCGACGGCCTTGCGCACCTCGGCTGCGAGGTCGGCCGCGGGCACGGTGCGCTGCCACGGATCCTGGCCCGTCGCCCGCACCGATTCGGGCGGCTGCCGGTCGGGTGCGAACTCGGCCAGCACGGCAGCGGCCGGCGCCATGATCTCGGCGGGCGTCCGGTAGTTCACCGTGAGCGTCCGGTAGGTCCACCGGGAACCGAGGTGCGGGGCGAGCACGTCCGCCCATTCCTGCGCTCCCGCGGGGGCGCTGCGCTGCGCGAGGTCGCCCACCGCGGTGATCGAACCGGAAGGGCAGCGCCGCAGCAGGACGTGCCAGTCCATGGCGGAGAGCTCCTGCGCCTCGTCGACGACGAGATGCCCGTACCGCCAGTCCCGGTCGGCGGCCGCCCGCTCGGCGACGCTCATGAGGTGCTCGGGCACCTGCCGGGCGGCGAGCACGTCCGCGGTGACGAAGTCGGTCGGGCGCAGCTCGTCGGGATCCTCCCCGACGAGCCGGCGGTCGGCCGACTCCAGGATGCTCAGCACCTCCGCGGCGTAGGCCCGTTGATCAGCACTGTCGGGCTCGCGCTCCGGCCCGCCCCGCCCACCCGGCGGGCCGGGCGGGGGACCGAGCAGCTCGGCCAGCTCGTCGAGCAGCGGCGCGTCCGCCACCGTCCACGCGGAGCCCTCGGCGCGGTACAGCCCGGAGAGGTCGATCCCGCCGCCTGCCGAGGCCAGCCGGTCCGGCGATGCGAAGAGCTCGGCGAGGAGCTGCTCCGGGGTCAGCACCGGCCAGAGCCGCTCGACCGCCGCGTGGAAGCCGAGGTCCGAGCGCAGGTCGTCGCGCAGCTCGTGGCGCAGCTCTGCCGACACCTGCGCCGCGCCCGCCGGCGCGATCTCCGGGAGGTCGCCGAGCTCGCGGAGGATGACGGCGAGCTCGGGCGGGTCCTCCAGGGCCTGGTCGAGCCGCTCGACGCCCTGCTGGACGAGCAGGCTGCCGAGCGTGTCGCGGAACGTCGTCCGGGCAGCGTTGTGGGGCAGGCCGGTGGCCCGGGCGCGCCTCCTGGCTTCTGCCGCCGTCGCACGGTCGATCTCGACGGTGACGTCGTCGAGATCGATCGCGATCGGCGGCCCGGGCAGCTCCTGCCGGTCGGCGACGGCGCGGCGCAGTACGTCCAGCATCGCCAGCCCGCCCTTCGTGCGGGCCGCCTCGTCCTGATCGACGGCGGTCGCGACGACGCCGTGCGCCAGCCGGCCGGGGGTGGTGAACACCACCGCCGACTCGCCCAGCGCGGGGAGCACGCCTCCGACGTACCGGATGAACCCGGCGCTGGGGCCGACGACCAGCACGCCGCTGCGGGCCAGCCGCTCGCGATGGGTGTAGAGCAGGTAGGCGACGCGGTGCAGCGCAACCGCGGTCTTCCCGGTCCCCGGGCCGCCCTCGATCACGACGACGCCGGAGAGCGGCAGCCGGATGATCGCGTCCTGCTCGGCCTGGATCGTCGTCACGATGTCGCGCATCGTCGACCCGCGCGGCGCCTTCAGCGCGGCGAGCAGCGCCGGATCGGAAGCGGATTCGGGATCGGCGTGCGCGAGGGCCGCCCGGTCCAGCACGTCGTCGTGGAAAGTGGCGACCCGCTCGTCGGGCACCGTTCCGGCGAGCTGGAAATGCCGTCGCCGGGTCACGCCGAGCGGCGTGGCCGTAGTTGCGCAGTAGAACGGCTGGGCGGCGGGCGCCCGCCAGTCGATGAGCGCGCTTTCCCCGTCAGCGGGATCGGTGAGCCCGATGCGGCCGATGTAGCTCGTCGACCCGTCGGTGTGGTCGAGCCGGCCGAAGCACAACCCCGAGCGGGCGGCGGTCAGCGCGCCCACCCGCTCCGACCAGCGGTGCACGGAGACGTCGCGCTCCCAGCGGGCGCTGAGCTCCCCGCCCGTCGGCGCGACCAGCATGCCCCTCGCCTGGGCCGTGGCGGCCGCGAGCTCGGTGGCGAGCAGCGCATGCAGCCGGCGGATCCGCCCGGTCTCCGCCTCCAACTCCTGCTCGAAAAGGGGCCTGTCCACACCCTCTCCACCCATGCTATTATTAAGTCGCGCAGCTACGAATTCATTCTCTGATCGCACCCATCAGAATAGCTTTTCCGCATATTGCTGTGCAAAGTGGCATCGGGTGAATCGCATGAGTGCGCACTGCGGGACGGCCGGCGCGTCCCGCGCCTGACTGCGTGCCGTCCCCGATCTGCACGGCGTCAGCCGGCGCAGTCCGTCGGTATCGCCGTGCCCAGATCGGCCATCGCCTCGTCGGCCTCGCGGAGCATGCCGGCGAACACGAGGCGGTCGGGCCACATGCCGGGTCGCGGCGGCACGTGATCTTGCCTCCGGCCTTCTCGACGGCGTGACGAGCGCGTTCGTGTCGCCGAGCAGCTGTTGATCCGGTCCGACCTGCTCTCCTTCGCTGTCAGGTGAAGGCGAAGAGCGGGGGGAGAACGGCGACGACGGTCGCTGCCCAGAGGGCGAAGATGGGGAGGTAGGAGGTCTGCCATCGCTCGAGGCGGTGGAAGGCGATCCGCCCCGTGAGAAACCGCGACGAAAGCCAGGCGGCCCCGGCCAGGTTCACGAGCAGGACGAGGTTGAGGCCGAGCGCTGCCACCCGGTTCGGGGTGAGCCCGAGATCGCCGATCCGGGCCAGCATCGCACCGAGCACCATCACGTCGAGCACCAGGGCGCTCGCGACAGCGAGCAGTTGGACGCGGTCCATCAGCCCGGCTGGTCGGGACGGCTCCCTCGCGGACATCGCGTAGAGGACGAGTCCCAGCACGACGACCAGGAGGGCGTCGAAGACGCTGAGCAGCTCGCGATCGAACGCGCCGGCGACCCCGGACACGGCGTAAGTGGCCGCAGCGACGGTCAGCATCACGGCGAACAGCGGGGTGAAGAGCATGGTGAGCACCGGCGCCATGTTCTCCACCACATGCTGCTTGGACTCCACGAGCCACGCCGCCACGATCACGGCACCGGTCGCGCCCGACGGCAGCACCCACTCGGCGACCCGGTCGAGGTCGATCCCGATCGGCTGGAGTATCAGCCCGGTGAGCAGGAGCAACACGCCGCCACCGAGCGCGATGAGCACGTAGTAGATGATCCACTCGCCGGTGAAGCGGACGAAGTCCATGCGCCGTTCGTGCGATCGGATCGTGCCGCCCATGTACGGGTAGGCGACCGCGAACCACAGCACGACAGGCAGATGGAGCGCGACGAGGAGCTCGGTGGCCGAGCCCGCACGGTACGGGTAGAGGTTGACCACGAGCGCGACGAGCACGAACGGCGCGGCCGTCAGCACCCATCCCCGGGTGTCGAGCTGCCGTCGGCGGGCGAAGTACCCGGCGAGGAACGGCAACACGAACAGGCCGATGTTCCGCAGCAACCATCCTGGTTGCTCTTGAGGGAACTGAGCGGCGAGGCGTGCGACCTGGATCGCGAAGGCCGCAGCCAGGGCGAAGACGAGCGCCTCGGACCACCCGCCGGACGGGCGCGCCGGCTCGTCCTCGCCCCTCAGGACGAGCTGCTTCCACAGTCGGCCGCTGTGCTCGCGTGCGAACTCCCGGGACAGGGTGTCGAGGTCCCCCATCCGCTTCACGGCAACGAGGAACGCCTCATCGGCTATGAGGCCGGCTGCGTCCAGCTCGGCGATCTGGTCGCGAAGATGAGCCTCTAGCTCGTCGACGTCCCGGCCGTTGACGGCCGGGGCCTTCGCGACATAGGCCCGCCACTCGGCGATCTGTGACTCCACGCCATCCATAGGTCACGCCTCACCGAGTGCCGTCAGCAGCCCACCGGAGCCTCGCCAGACGTCACCCAACGCACGCGTGACGGTCACCCACTGCCGTTGCTGCTCCGCGAGCGCTGCTCGCCCGTCGTCGGTGATCGCGTAGTACCTGCGGCGACGCCCTTCGGGCGGCGTCCGCCACTCCGTCGTCACGTACCCGAGCCGGCGGAGGCGATGGAGCAGCGGATAGAGCATCCCGTCGGTCCACTCGAGCTCACCCCCGGAAAGCTCACGCACCCGCTTCAGGACTGCATAGCCGTAGCTCTCGCCCTCGGCCAGGATCGCGAGCACGAGCGGCGTCGCCGATGCCGCAACCAGGTCCTTGTCGATGTGCACAGCCGCCCTCCCATGGCTCGAAGCCTTATGCATAGAAGCACAAGTTATGAGCGGACACCAGCCGGGACGGCCAGGTCGAGGCACACGACGACCGCCGTCACGACCGGGTCCGGACCGGTGCAGGCCGAGTTGCGGCCGATCGCCACCTGGTAGCCCGTCGGGTCCCTCGGGTCGCTCCGAGGCTGATGAAGACCGCCGGGTTGCCGGGACGACGACCTCGCCGCCCACGATGTCGTCGCAAACGGCCGCCGCCTCGGGGCGGTAGGGCTGTCCCCGCCGCGCGCGACCGCCGAGCTACGGCGTTCGACGGCCCACCTGGGGAGCGAGCGTGACGAGCAGGCCCGGGTGGTCGGTGGTGCCGCGCAGGTCGATCGTCCGGGAGCTGTCGACGACGAACTCGGGCGTCGCCACGACGTGCTGCTCGCCGCCGTCGTCGGCGAGCGCGGAACCGGCCGGGAGGCAGGACTCGAGGTCCGGGCTGTCGCCGGATCCGAGGTTCAGGTCACCACCCAGCACCAGCGGCGCCGCCCCGTCCCGCGCGCGCACCTCCGCGATGACCGTGCCGAACAGGTACCTGCACTGGGCACCCGCGACCTCCCGCTCGGTGTAGGCCAGGTGCGTGGTGCAGACGGCGACGGCGGGGGTGGCGGCGACGTCCATGCACAGCCACGCCCGCTCCTCGGGGTCTTCCCTGTCCTGGGTCGGGTAGATCCCGCCGCCTGCGGAGGACCCGGGCACCGACGGCCACCGCGAGACCATGCCGATTCCGTATCGCTGGCCGTTGCGGCAGCGGTACGCGTCCCCGGTACGCCCGTCGCGCGCCGCCTGGAACGCGGACACGACCGCGCCACCGGGCACGACATCGGCGAGCGCCCGCTGGAGGGTCGCCACGTCGTCCTGACAAACCTCGTTCAGGGTGACCAGGTCGGGCGTCTCGGCGCGGATCACCGCGGCGGCCTCGGCCGCCGACCGGCCGGTGTAGCAGGCGGCGATGCCGCTGCTGCACAGGTTCAGCTGCAGCACCTGCACCGGTGCGGCCGGCACGCCGGCCTGAGTCGGCGGACCAGCCGGGGGTCCGGCCGCGTTCGACCCGGTCGCCGTGGTGGTGCACCCGACCAGACACGCGACCAGGCAGCCGAGGACCGCCGCCCACAGCCCTCGGAACGATCGGCCGGCCATGCCCCGCCTCCCCCTCACATGTGCCCGTTCGCCCGGGCCGTCCGACCCTACGGTTCCGGATCGGGCCGAACACCGCACGTCGTCACGGAGCCGCCTGCAGCACCGCGGGCCCCAGCGTGTTGCGGAAGAACGGGACGGCGTCGGCCATCGGCTTGCCGGCGATCTTCTCCGGTACCCGTCCGAGGATCACGTAGCAGGTCCTTGATCGTGACGCGATCCGCGCTCGGCAGCTCGGGCATCCAGGTGGAGCGCTTGTCGTCGAGACTCACCTTCTTCTGGTGCCGAGTGCGGAGCCGGCGGGCCGGTCGGCTCCGCACTCGTGGTGCACGCCGACGTCGTGCCCAGCATGACCACCCGCGACGACGGCAGCGGGCCAACGCGCCACCGACCCGCCCTGCGTCCGGTCTCCCGAGCGCACGGCAGCTCCTCCCGTCGTAGGTCGTCGCACGGTGCTGCAGGGCCGGACAACGCCCATACCCTTCGGATCCGTACGTCTAGGGCTGGCCTGAACTGCACCTTTTGTGACAGTGTCGTCCCCTTCCGTTACCGGCGGGCCGGATCGTCCTCGGGGGCGTGATCTCGCGGCAACGGGCGGCCACGACTCGCGAGCGCAGCACCAGGATCACGAGAGGACCTCAGCATGCGCGGCCACCGTGTGACCTCGACCCGGCGCGCCTTCCTGACCACGTCGGCCGGTGGCGCCCTCGCGGTCACGGGCGTGGGTGGGTGCACGGCCGGGGCCTCGGACCCGGCACCGCCGGCAGGAGGGTTGCCCGCGACGGCGCTGGAAGTCATGCGGCGACCGCGGTACGCGACCAGCCGGTGGTTCGCCTACGCCGCGGACCGCGCGACGGGCGAGACGATCCACGACGTGAGCGCCGACGACCTCGTCCTGCCGGCGTCGACGACCAAGCTGTGGGCCACCGCGGCGGCCCTCGACACCTTCGGCCCGGACTTCCGCTTCGACACCCCGGTGTACCGGCGGGGGACGGTGCAGGGCGGCACGCTGCAGGGCGACCTCGTGATGGTCGCCTCGGGCGACCTCACCATGGGCGGGCGCGACACACCGCAGGGCACGATCGCCTTCACCTCCCTCGACCACGCGGAGGCCAACTCGATCCCCGGCGCGACCGTGACCGCGCAGGACCCGCTCGCCGGCCTCGACGACCTCGCGTCCCAGGTGGCAGCGGCCGGCATCCGGCAGGTGAGCGGGGACGTCCTCGTCGACGCCGGATGTTCGACCAGACGCCGAAGGACGACTACGTCCTGACCCCGATCATGATCAACGACAACCTCGTCGACCTGACCATCGACCCGGGAGCTCCCGGTGGACCCGCCACCGTCGTCCCGCGCCCCGTCACGGCCGCCTACGAGGTGCGGTCGACGGTGACGACGGTCGCCGCGGGCCAGCCCGCGGAACTGGCCGTGACCACGCCACAGCCAGGCGTCATCGCGGTGGAGGGACAGGTGCCGACGGGCGCGCCTCTCCTGCGCACGGCGCAGGTCGCCGACCCGCAGTCCTTCGCCCGCACGCTGTTCGTGGAGGCGCTCGGCCGCGCCGGCGTGACGGTGGCCGCGGCGCCCACCGGGCCCAACCGCGTCGAGGCGCTCCCTGCCGCGGGCTCCTATATCGAGGCCGATCGCGTCGCCCTGCACCGCTCGTTGCCGTTCTCCGAGAACCTCAAGCTGATCAACAAGGTCAGCATGAACGTCCAGGCCGACACCCTGATCATGTTGATCGCCGCGAAGGCCGGGCAGCGGACGCTCGAGGAGGGCATGGCGCTCGTGCAGCCGTTCATCCGCAAGGCCGGCATCGATCCGGCGACGATGTTCCTGAGCGACGGCCGCGGCAACGAGTACACGGATCTGTTCACTCCGCGGACGGTCGGCGCGCTGCTGCGCTACATGGCGACCCGGCCGGACTTCCCGGCGTACTTCGCCTCCCTGCCCGTGTTCGGCGTCGACGGGACCGAGACGTCCGTCGTCCCGGGGGACGCGCCGGTCGCGGGAAAGGTGGCCGCCAAGAGCGGCACGACCGTGGCGGGCGACCTGATGAACCAGCGCGCGGTGGTCATGACCCGCGGGAACGCCGGGTACATGACGACGAGGAGCGGGCGTGAGGCCGTGGTCGCGGTGTACGTGATGCACACCCCCATCGCGGGGATCGAGGAGTTGTTCGAGATCGCCGGGGACGTCGCCGCCGTCGTCACGGCCCTCTGGAACGACGTGGCGTGATCGTGACGGCACGGATTCCACACCGGCGCCGACCGGGCCGAGGCGTCCGCTCGGAGGATGGGGCAGGACAACAGCGCCGAGATCAGCCGAGCCCTGCCCTGGTCACACGACCAGCCGGTCGCACGAACAGATGGCCGCTCTCGTCGCCTGTCTCGACCGGGCACGCCACAGCGCCTGATCCGTGCCACGCGCGATAGGGTCATGCATGCTCGGCCGGGCCTGGGGGATCGGACGGTCCCTGGTCATGTACCACGGCGTACCGGGAAAGCACCGACGGATGTTGCGGTTCTACCGCGAATTCCTCGGGCCGGGGGATCTCGGCTTCGACATCGGCGCCCACGTCGGGAGCCGGGTGCGCGCCTGGCGGCAGCTGGGGGCGCGGGTGATCGCGGTCGAGCCTCAGCCCGACTGCCTGCGCATCCTGCGTCTGTTCTTCGGTCGTGACCAGGGCGTCACCATCGTGCCGCGTGCCGCTGGGGCCCAGGCCGGGCGGGCGCGTCTGGGCCTGTCCACCGCGACGCCGACGGTCTCGTCGATGTCGCCCGACTGGATCGAGTCGGTCACGGCGGACCGCAGCTTCGCCCGCGTGCGGTGGGACCGCTCCGTCGAGGTGGAGGTGACGACCCTCGACCACCTCATCGCCGTCCACGGCCTGCCGGACTTCTGCAAGATCGACGTCGAGGGCTTCGAGATCGAGGTGCTGGCAGGGCTCACCCGACCCCTGCGGGCGCTGTCCTTCGAGTACCTGCCGCCGGCGCACGACGCCGCCCTCACCGCGCTGGGTCTCGTGGAACGGCTCGGCGCGGCGGCGGGTGGCTATCGCTACAACTACTCGCCCATCGAGACGATGCGGCTCGCCAGCGACCGCTGGCTGGACGCGGCCGACCTGGTCCGGCTGCTCGAGCGGTTCCGCCCGCTGGGCCGCTCCGGCGACGTCTACGCCCGCCTCACCCGACCGGACCGCGAAGCGACGCCGGACCACCAGGCCGGCCTGCGCCCGGCGGAGCCGGCGCTCATCCCGAGCGAATCCGACGGGGCCCGCAGACGTCCCAGGCGGTGACGATGTCGTCCGCGGTGAGGTGCACATACCGGTTGCGCAGCGATATTCCCTCCGCCACCCGTGCGACCCCGAGATCGCCCACCGCCTCCTTCCCGGCGCCGATGATCTTCGCTGCGGTGCCGACGACGATGCGGTCGACCAGTCCTGCACTCAGCAGTGACGTGATCACCCGAGCGCCCCCCTCGACCAGCAGGCTCCTCACCCCGCACTCGCGCAGCACCCGCAGCCCGGCCACGAGGTCCACGCCGCCCGGTCCGGTCGGCAGCACCCGGACTCCCGCGCCCGTCTCGCGCATCCGCTTCCGATCGTCCTCGGCGGCGCGGTCGGTGGTGAGCACGACGGTCACGGGGTTCCCGTCGAGCAGCAGGGCGCTCGACGGGGTCCGCAGCGTGGAGTCGAGGACGACCCGCAGCGGTGACGCTCCGGGGACGAGACGGACGGTCAGCCGGGGATCGTCGCGGAGCACCGTTCCCACGCCGACCATCACCGCGTCGCAGGCCGCCCGCAGCGCGTGCGACACAGCGCGCTCCTCCTCACCACTGATCCATTTCGAGTCACCGTCGGCGGTGGCTATCCGGCCGTCGAGGGTCTGGGCGTACTTCAGGACGACGTAGGGACGATCGGCCGGTGGGTCGACGTCGCCGAGCAGCCGGATCGCGTCCGGTTGCGGGGACGGCGCCGCTTCCAGTTCCTCCCCGGCCGTGTCGAGGTGGCCGAGCCGTCGCTCCTGGGTGCGGGGAATGCCGCCGTCGCGGCTGTGCGCCGCCGTCCCCAGCGGTTCCGTCCCCTCCACCGTGATCCCTGCCGCGCGGAGGCCGCGCTCCTCGTCCGGGTTGTTCGTCAGCAACCGCACCGAGCCGATGCCGAGTGCGTGCAGGACCGCGGCGGCCGCGTCGTAGCAGTGGCCGTCGCCCGGCCGCCCGAGCCGTGGGCCGGCCTCGACGGTGTCGGCGCCGTCGTCCTGCTCGAGGGAGGCGCGCAGCTCGTCGACCAGCTCCACGCCGCGCCCCTCCTGCCCGGTGGCGTAGAGCAGCAGGCCCAGTCCGTCGGCCGCGATCCGGCGCAGCGCGAGGCGGAGCTGGGCAGCGCACTCGCAGCACAACGAACCGGGCGCGTCACCGGTCGGGCACTGCGGGTGCAACCTGGTCAGCGCGCCCCCGCCCACCAGTTCGCCCTTGGCCAGCGCGAGATGCACCAGCCCGGTGCGGGCTTCGAATGCCGTCACCTCGAACTCACCGAACTGCGTCGGCAACACCACACGGACCAGCTCGCGCACGTCGTTCACCCGAGCCCCCTCTCCGAGCTCCAGGTGGACTCGCTCCCGAGTAAACCCAGGGCTAGCGACCGTGGGCAAGGGGAGACGGGATCGACGGCATGCTCGGATGCCGCACGATCCCGGTCCCGGGTCAGCGGTCCGGCCGATCGCTCCCGTCGACGGGGCGCGCGTCGTTGAAGGCGAGCAGCAGCGGCGCCGGGCCGCTGGTGTCGATCCGGCACACCGCGGCGTCGCCCAGGAACATCCGCCAGCCCACCTCGTCGCCGACCCCCAACGCCCAGGTGACCGCGGCCTTGATGGGGGAGACGTGGCTGACCACCACCACGTCGCCGCGCGCGGCGTCGTCGGCCAGTTCGAGGCAGGCCTCGCGCACCCGCGAACAGACCGCCGCGAGAGATTCACCGCCGGCCGGCACGAAGTCCGGGTCGTGGCGCCACCTGTGCCACGACCCCTCGTCCAGTGTCGTCGCAGGCCTGCCGTCCAGGTCGCCGTAGTCCATCTCGATCCACCGCGGGTCCACCTCCACGTCCGCGGCTTCCGTGGCGCCCCGGGCGGCGCCGGCGAGCACAGCGGCGGTGTGGCGCGCGCGCGTCAGCGGGCTGGACACGATGCGGGTCGCCCGCGGAAGTGCCGCGGCCAGGGCACGCGCCTGGCGAAGACCGGTCTCGTTCAGCGGCGGGTCGGCCCGGCCGAGCAGCAGTCCGCGGGCGTTGGCGTCCGTCTGCCCGTGCCGGACGAGGATCAGCACCCCCGCCACGCTAGTCGCCGGCGGCGGGACATCGGCCGGCATGAGTGCCCGCCGTGGGTTCCGGAGGGGTCACGGCACCTCCCGGGCGGACGCACGGACCTGCTGTTCGGGGCGCCGCAGCAGCAGCACCCCGACGCCGGGGAGGCAGGCGATCAGGCTGAGCACCCCGTACACCACGGAGGCGGTGAGCCCTTGCGTCGCGCCGAACCCCACCGTCCCGAACGCGACCGTGGCGACGGCCTCCCGGGGCCCCCAGCCACCGATGTTGAACGGCAGTGCCATCGCGAGCAGGGACAGCATGAGCAGCGGGAGCAGCTCGCCGAGCGTGGCCTGGGCCCCCGCGGTCCGCGCGGCGACGACGAAGAGCGCGAGGTACGCGGCCAGCGCGGCCACGGACAGCAGCACCACCCCCGGCCAGGTTCCGCGGGCCAGCACGCCGGTGCGGGCGTCCGCGAGGCCCGTCCGCAGCGCGTTGCGGATTCTCGACGCGCGCGCCCCGAGCACCGTCCAGGCACCGAACGCGATGACGGCGGCGAGGACGGCGAGCATCCCGACGGTGACCCCGCGGCCGGGGGCCAGGTCCCGGGCGGCGGCCGTGAACAGGGCCGGCTGGGCGAGCAGCACGCCCACCCCGACGACGACCACAACCACCTGACCGGCGATCCGTTCGAGCACCACCGCGCGGACGCCCCGTCCGGCGTCGCCGGCCTGCCGGCCGTGGCACACCGCACGGTGCACATCGCCGAGCACGCCCGCCGGCAGCACCGAGTTGAGGAACAGCGCCCGGTAGCAGTCCGCCACCGCCACCGCCAACGGCAACCGCAGACCGAGACCGCGCGCCACGAGGCACCATCGCCACGCGTTGAACACCGTGGTCAGCAGGCCGATACCGAGCGCGGCGAGCACCGACCCGGCGCCGATCGCCCGCAGCCCGTCGACGAAGGCGCCGGTGCCGAGGCGCGCCACGAGCGCGGCCAGGATGCCGACGCCGACGAGCACCCGCAGCAAGGGCCCCGGAGAGGGCCGCAGCCTGCGCATCACGACGCGGCCGCCGGCAGCGCGAGCACGTCGACGTGGCCGACGACCACCCGCAGCTCACCGGCCGCGCAGGCGTCGGATCTGCGGCGCAGGTAGGCGCCCGCATGCCGCACGAGGTCCGGCTGCTGCGCGCACGCGGCGTCGATCCAGCCCCGCAGCCACTCCTCCGCCAGCTCGGCCCCGCCGGCTCGGCCGGCACCGTCGGTCCCGCCGGTGTTGAGACGCCACGGGCTGGGCCGGCTCTGCACCGTCGCTCCCCGCTCGGTGAACGCGTCGACGGCGGCGGGACCCGCATCCGGCCCGAGCAGCCGCCGGCCGCCCGTGCACCGCCGTTGATGGGCGTCGAACGCGGCCGCGAACTCGACATCGAGCGGATCGGCAGGAGTGATCTCGACGCGTCCGATGACCGTCAGCGTCAGCAGCGCAGCGCATCCGGCCTCGACGCACGCGGCGGCGAGCCCGTCCACCTCCTCGCGGGTGAGCAGGTCCAGCACGGCGGATGCGGTCACCAGCGACGTCCCGGCGAGTTCGGCCGCGCGCAGATCGGCGAGGTCCCCCTCCAGCGTCTGCGCGGTGACCGGAGCGCCGTCGGCGGCCACGCTCGGCATGCCGGTGGCCGCGCGGGCGAGCAACCCGGGATCGCGGTCCTGCAGGATCCAGTGCTGCGGGCCGGGCAGCCGTCCGGCGAGCCAGCGTCCCATCGAGCCGGTGCCGCAGCCGACGTCCCTGATCACCGCCGGTGTGCCGGCCTCCAGGTGGGCGCGGCCCCTCTCGACCAGCTCAGGCGCCCGGGCCGCGGCGTCGGCGCTCTCCCGCAACTCCAGCCAGTCCGGCGCGCACACCGGCGATCCGGGCACGCTCAGTCTGGCGCTCCATGGTGCTGGGCGCTCCGTTGCCGCTATGCGCCGGGCAGCCGCTCCAGCACGCCGGCCAGGCATCGTGACGTCACCTCCCACCCGTGCAGCCTGCTGCGCCGCGCCCGCGCGGCCCGGCGCAGTCCGTCCCGCAGCGCCGGCTCGCCGAACCAGCGGCGCAGGGCTGCGGCGAGTGCCGGGACGTCGTCCGGGGGCACCAGGATCCCGGGCACGGAGGCGTCGTGGCCGTGGCCGAGGGTCTCCGGCACCCCGCCCACGGCCGCCGCGAGGACAGGGATCCCACGAGCCAGCGCTTCGGTCACCACCATCCCGTAGGACTCGACACGGGACGGCAGCACCAGGAGGTCGGTCGTGGCGTAGGCCCTGGCGAGCTGTGTACCCGCCTGCGGGCCGGTCAGCCGTACTCGTTCGCTCAGCCCGTGGCGCTCGATCGCGCACCCGACCGCGTCCGCGTGCGCGCGATCGCGGTGCAGCGGCCCGACGAGATCGCAACGCAGGCGCCGGCCGGCCGTGTCGTTCACGGTGGCGAGGGCCTCGACGAGCAGGTCCTGACCCTTGGTCGGGGTGACCGACCCGACGCACAGCAGCCGGCTCGCGCCGTCGGTGCCGGGGGCGAGCGGCGCGGGATCGGTGCCCGGCGCGGCCACGTGTACCCGGTCGGTGCCGAGCCCGTGCTGCGCCACCAGCCGGCGCGCCGCCCACGGGCTGGTGGCGACGACCGCGCTCGCGGCGTGCAGGGTCTCCCGCTCGAGGGCGGCCAGTTCCGCCGCGGGCGCGGGCCCCGCCCCCACCTCGTCGCCCAGGGGCAGGTGCACCAGGACGACGAGCCTCAGCCGGCGCGCCGCCGGGACGACCACGTCCGGAACTCCACAGGCCACGAGCCCGTCGACGAGCACGACGGCGCCGTCGGGCACGGTGGCGAGGGCGCGGGCCAGCGCCGCTCGGGCGGTGGTGTCGGGTCGGGGCCATGCACCGGCGACGGCGAGCTCGTGCACCGACCAGCCGGTGGCCGGCAAGCCGCGGCAGACGCGGCGGTCGTATGCGTTGCCGCCGCTCGGCACGGTGGCGTCGTCGATGTCATCCGGCACGACGACGTGCACCGAGCGCAGGCCTGCCGGGCGGGTGGCGGGCCTCACAGCGTGCGCTCGTAGCTCGCCCAGGCGACATGCGACTCGTGCAGCGTGACGGCGATCCCGGCCAGGTCGCGGGCCCCTTCGCCCAGCGCGCCCGCGTGCACCTTCTCGGCGAGCCGATCGGCGATGGCCTTGGCGAGGAACTCGGTGGACGTGTTGACGCCGGCGAAGGCGGGCTCGTCGTCGAGGTTGCGGTAGTTGAGGTCGGCCAGCACGGCGCCGAGTTCCTGGGTGGCCAGGCCGATGTCGACGACGATGCCGTCGGCGTCGAGATCGGCACGGCGGAACGTCGCGTCCACCAGGTACGTCGCACCGTGCAGCCGCTGCGCCGGGCCGAAGACCTCTCCCCGGAAACTGTGGGCGATCATGACGTGATCGCGAACGGTGATGCTGAACAAGACCGGCCTCCCGTCGACACCTATCCCTGCTCGTAGACGACTCGGACGCACAAGGCGGAAAGTTCACCGTCGGTGAGACGGGGCATGAGGCCGGGCAGGTCCTCGAAGCGGATCTCGTCGGTGATCAGCGCGTCGAACACCGGGTCGGCGAGCAGGCGCAGGGCCAGCGCCAACCGGTCGCCGAAGCTGCGACGCGTGCGCCGGGCCGGTGCGACCGCGCCCACCTGGCTGCTGCGCACCGCCAGGCGGCGGGAGTGGAAGGACTCGCCGAGCGGCACGCGCACCGGGCGGTCGCCGTACCAGCTCAGCTCGATGACCTCGCCCTCGTCGGCGAGCAGTTCGAGGGATCGCGCGAGACCCGCCTCCGTCGCGCTGGCGTGCACCACCAGATCGCACTCCCCCGCGGCCTCCTCGGGTGCGGCGAACCGGACGCCGAGCGCCTCGGCGACGGCTGCGCGGGCGGGATCGACGTCGACCAGTTCGACCCTGACCCCGGGGAAGCGGGCGAGCACCGCCGCGACGCTGCAGCCGACCATCCCGGCTCCGACGACGGCGATCCGGTCGCCGACCCGCGGGGCCGCATCCCACAACGCGTTCACCGCGGTCTCCACGGTCCCGGCGAGCACCGCGCGCTCAGGAGGCACACCGTCGGGGAGCGGTGTCACCGCGGCGGCCGGGACGACGTAGCGGGTCTGATGGGGGTAGAGGCAGAACACGGCACGGCCGAGCAGCTCCGGTGGCCCGTGCTCGACCACGCCGGTGTTGAGATAGCCGTACTTGACCGGGCCGGGGAACTCGCCGTCCTGGAAGGGCGCCCGCATCGCCGTGAACTGACTCTCCGGCACACCCCCGCGGAACACGAGGGTCTCGGTGCCGCGACTCACCCCCGAGCAGAGCGTGCGGACCTCCACCTCGTCGGGGCCGGGCCGGGGTACCGATACCGGACGGATCTCGCCCTCACCCGGAGCGCGGAGCCAGAAGGCGCGCGCGACGCGATCCACGTCATCCCTCCCACTCGCGGTGAACGCCCGCGGCGTCGGATCCGTGCTGAAAACGGGTATAGAGGCTCGATGACCACCGTAGTCGGGATGCGGGCCCAGCAGCAGCAGGCCGCCGGGGCCGGTGTCCAGGTCGCCCTGCTCGCCGCGCTGTCGGCCGGCGCCGGTCTCGGCCCGGTGGGCTGGCTGGCCGGTATCGCGTACGCCCTGGGCCTCTGGACCCTCCTGACCACAGCCGTCCGGCGGGCCCGGGTCACCACGCTCGGGCCGGCCGGCCTCGTCACGCTGATGAGGGCGGTGCTCGTCGGGTGCGTCACCGCACTCGTCCTGGACGGGCTCTGGAACGGCGACACCGCCGTGGCACCCCTCGTCGTCATCGCCGCGGTGGCGCTGGCCCTCGACGCGGTCGACGGCCGGGTAGCCCGGCGCAGCGGGACGGCGTCCGCGCTGGGCGCCCGCTTCGACATGGAGGTCGACGCGTTCCTCGTCCTCGTGCTGAGCGTCCACGTCGCCCCGGCGGTGGGCCCGTGGGTGCTGACCATCGGCGCCATGCGCTACGCCTTCGTCGCGGCGAGCTGGGCGGCGTCGTGGATGCGGTCGGCACTGCCGACGAGGTACTCCGCCAAGGCCGTGGCCGCGCTGCAGGGGATCGTCCTCGTGGTGGCCGCATCCGAGGTCCTGCCACGCCCGATCACGGTCGCGCTGGTGGGAACGGCGCTGGCGCTGCTGTCCTGGTCCTTCGGTCGTGACGTGGCGTGGCTGTGGTGCCACGCTCACCCTTGCCGACCGGCACGGGCACCTCGAACCGTCCGTCCGTCTCCGTAGCAGTCCAGCCAGCGTCGGGCCTCGAACGGAAGGAGTTCGGGTTGTCGTTCTCCAGTCGCTCCCGTCCGCCGCCGCGTCAGCGACGGGCCACCGCGGTGGACGCCGACAGCCGCCGTGAGGACCACGTGGCGGTCGAGGAGGAACGCGGAGCGGGCCGCCGTGCCGCGGCGCGAGCGACGACCGTCCTGGCCGGTCTGCTCGTGCTCTTCGGCCTCGTCGCTCCGAACGAGATCGGTGGCCTGACGCCCGGCGCGTTCGTGCGCATCCCGGTGGAGGGGCTCCTCGGCGTCGCCCTCCTCCTGGTCCTGCCGACGAGGGCGCGGCGGGTGGCGACGGTGCTCGCCGGGGTCGCCCTCGGCCTGCTGACCATCCTGAAGATCATCGACATGGGCTTCTTCGCCGTGCTCGCCCGGCCGTTCGACCCGGTGACCGACTGGGCCCTGTCCGACGCCGCCATGGACTTCCTCACCGGCTCGATCGGCCGGGTCGGCGCGACCGGCTCCGTGGTCGCGGTCGCGGTTCTCGCCACCGCGGTGCTCATCCTCATGACGCTGTCGGTCGTTCGGCTGACCCGGCTGGTGGTCCGCCGCAGGACCGCTGCGACCCGCGTCGTCACGGTGCTCGGAGCCGCTTGGGTCATCTGCACCCTGCTCGGCGCGCAGCTCGTCCCGGGCGTGCCGGTCGCCGCCGACAGCGCAGCGACCCTCGTCCACGACCGCGCGGTCCAGGTACGTGCGGGTCTGCTGGACCACCAGGCGTTCGCCGCGGAGGCCGCTGTCGACGCCTTCCGGGACAGGCCGGGCGAGGAACTGCTGACCGCCCTACGAGGCAAGGACGTCGTCCTCGCCTTCGTCGAGAGCTACGGGCGCGACGCGGTCGAGGATCCGGCGTTCGCGCCCCAGGTCGGCGCGGTCCTCGACGCCGGGAGCCGACGGCTGGATGCGGCCGGATTCGCCTCCCGCAGCGCCTTCCTCACCTCGCCGACGGCGGGCGGCTCCAGCTGGCTGGCCCACGCCACGTTCCTCTCCGGCCTGTGGATCGACAACCAGCAGCGCTACCGCACCCTCGTCTCGAGCGACCGCCTGACCCTCACCGGCGCCTTCCGGCGCGCGAGCTGGCGGACCGTTGCCGTCATGCCGGGCACCACCGGGGACTGGCCGGAGGCAGCGTTCTACGGTCACGACCGGGTCTACGACTTCCGGAACCTCGGGTATCGCGGACCGGATCTGGGCTGGGCCACCATGCCCGACCAGTACACCCTGTCGGCCTTCGAACGCTTCGAGCGCGGACAGCCGGACCGCAGCCCGGTGATGGCGGAGATCGCCCTCGTCTCGAGCCACGCGCCGTGGGCGCTCATCCCCCGGCTCGTCGACTGGGGCGGCGTCGGTGACGGCTCGGTCTTCGACGCCATGGCCCGGCGGGACGATCCACCGGACGCCATCTGGACGAAGGGCCCCACCCTCATCCGCGCGGAGTACCGGCGGTCGATCGAGTACTCGCTGAACAGCCTCATCTCCTACGTCGAGACCCACGGCGACGACGATCTCGTGCTCATCTTCCTCGGCGACCACCAGCCCGCCCCGTTGATCACCGGCGACCACGCCGGCCACGACGTACCGATCACGATCATCGCCCGCGACCGGGCCGTCCTGGACCGGATCGCCGAGTGGGGCTGGCAGGACGGCTTGAAGCCCGGTCCGCAGGCCCCGGCCTGGCGGATGGACACCTTCCGCAACCGGTTCCTGAGCGCATTCGGACCGTAGGCCGAGCCACTCGGCCGGGACGGACGAACCCGCGATGGTCCATCTGCGCATCACGGCTGCCGCGGCTGCAGGTCAGCGCCGACGGCCCGTGGACGGTGACGATCGGCGGCCTGGATCTGGCGAGGCCGTACAACGGGACCGGCCCGGTGAGCGGGACCGGTGACGACGTCATCCTGTTCCGCCCGGCGCCCGACACGGTGACGCTGACACACCAGGGCGAGAGCAACTTCTCCGTGTCGCTGATGGCGGACAGCTTCTCGGCCCGGATCTGATCGTGAACGAGATCGGCGGCTACCAGGGCACGGTGCTGTTCGACGTGAACGGCACCGACGCCGGTCTCGTGGAGATCACCGCCGACGGCGCGTGGACGATGACGCCCCGGGCCTGAATCTCCACGGCCGGCTGGTCAGGCGCCCGATCGGGGACGTGCCACGGCGGGCCCCAGGACGTCCGGCTCCGGGGTGGCCAGGGCCAGCCGCAGAAAGTGGGCGACCAGCGGTGAGGGCGCATCGGCGCGCCGGCGCAGCAGCGCGGTCTCGACGACGGGCACGGGCCGGCTCAGCGGCAGCGCCACGACCTGCGGCCCGCACACCAGCCGGGCCGACGCGGGCAGCACCGACACCCCGAGTCCCGCCGCGACCAGCGACACCACGGTGTGCGCCAGCGCGACCTCACGCAGTACCGGCTCGACACCGGCCGACCGGCACGCGTTGAGCAGGTGCGACGCCAGTCCTCCCCATCCCGCACGGGCCGGGCTCAGGAAGACCTCCCCGGCCAGCTCGGCCAGGTCCACCCGCTCGGCGAACCGGGACGCGAGTGCGCGCGGCAACACCGCGACGAGGGGCTCGCGCTGGACCACCGCGACGTCGAGATCGGGCTCGGGCCGGGCGCCGGCACCGGGCGGCGGCAGGTGCAGCAACCCCAGGTCGGCGCGCCGCGCCCGGACGTGCTCGAGCACCCCGTCCGGGCCGTCCTCCAGGAAGTCGAGTACGACGTCGGGCCGCTCGTCGTGGTAGCGGCGCAGCAGCGGGGGAAGCACCGACCACGCCGTCGCGGAGACGAACGCCAGCGCCATCCGCCCGCTGCGGCCCTCGCCGAGGCGTCGCACCGAGTCGGCCGCGGCGTCGACGTCGGCGAGCAACCGCCGGGCGTGGGCGAGCAGGTGCCGGCCCGCCTCGGTGAGGTCGACCCCGCGCCGGTGCCGGATCAGCAGCGGCACCCCGAGCTCGTGCTCCAGGCGGGCGAGCTGCGCGCTCAGCGGCGGCTGGGTCAGGTGCAGCCGGGCCGCCGCCCGGGTGACCGAACGCTCCTCGGCGACGGCCAGGAAGTACCGCAACTGGCGCAGGTCCATAGCTCAACCTATGGCTGTGCGTCGAGATCGGTATTGGACATATGACTGACGGGTGGGTGAGGGTGAGCACCAGCCGTCGTCGAGGACGCCGTTGGAGGCCCGGTGCGGGAGTTCGAGTACCAGGCACTACCCGGCCGGGTGGTGTTCGGTGCCGGTGCGGCCCGCACCCGGCTGGCCGCGGAGGTCGAGCGGCTGGGCGCCTCCCGGGTCCTGCTCGTGGCCGGTGAGCGCGACGCCGCCCTGGTGCGCGAGCTCGTCGCACCGTTCGCGGACCGCGTCGCCGGCACGTTCAGCGGGATCCGCCAGCACGTCCCGCTGGCCGTCGCCGAGCAGGCCCGCGGGCTCGCCGGGTCGGTGGCCGCGGACGCGGTGCTGAGCGTCGGCGGCGGGTCGACCACCGGCACCGCGAAGGCGATCGCGCTGTCCACCGGGCTCCCGGTGATCGCGGTGCCCACCACGTACTCGGGCTCGGAGGTCACGCCGATCTGGGGGCTCACCGAGAACGACCGCAAGACGACCGGGACCGACCCCGTGGTCCTCCCCCGGTCCGTGGTCTACGACCCGGAGCTCACCGTCTCGCTGCCGGCCGACCTGTCGGCGGCCAGCGGGCTCAACGCGATGGCGCACTGCGTCGAGGCGTTCTGGGCGCCCCGGCGCAACCCGATCAGCGCCCTGATCGCGGAGGAGGGCATCCGGGCGCTGGCGAGCGGGCTGCCCGGAGTGGTCGCCGACGGTGGCGACCTGGACGGCCGCGCCGAACTGCTCTACGGCAGCTACCTGGCCGGCGCGGCACTCGCCGTCGCGGGCACCGGCCTGCACCACAAGATCTGCCATGTCCTCGGCGGCGCCTACGACCTGCCACACGCGCAGACGCACGCCGTAATGCTCCCGCACGTCCTCGCATTCAACGCTCCCGGCGCCCCGGACGCCGCCCGCCGGATCGGCCGCGCGCTGGGGGCGGCCGACGACCCGGCGGGGGCGCTGCACGCGCTGGCCTCACGGCTCCCCGTTCCCCGGAGCCTGCGCGAGCTGGGCCTGCGCGACGATCGACTCGACGATGCCGCCGCCCTGATCCACGGCATCGTCCCGGCCGACAACCCGACTCCGGTCGACGCCGCGTCGCTGCGGGCACTGCTGCAGGCGGCGTGGACCGGCGCACCGCTGGACGGCCCGTGCGAGACGACCCAGGAGGCAGCATCGTGACCCTCGATCCCGACCAGCAGGCCAAGGAGCAGGCCGCCCGCGAACAGGCGGTCACCGACGAGGCGGTCGCGAGCTTCGCCGGTGCCGGCTCCGACCGCTACCGCGAGATCATGCAGAGCCTGGTCCGGCACCTGCACGCCTTCGCCCGCGACGTCCGGCTCACCCACGACGAGTGGGAGCGCGGCATCGAGTTCCTCACCCGCGTCGGGCACATCACCGACGACCGTCGGCAGGAGTTCATCCTGCTCTCCGACGTCCTCGGACTGTCCATGCTCACCGTCGGCATCAACGCCCCGGCCTCGGCGGGCGCCACCGAGTCCACCGTGTTCGGCCCGTTCTTCGTCGAGGGGGCGCCCGAGGTGGCGTTGGACGGCGACATCGCCGGCGGCGCGAAGGGCACGCCCTGCTACGTCACCGGGACGGTGCGCTCGACCGACGGGAGGCCGCTCCCGGGCGCCCGGATCGAGGTCTGGGAAGCCGACGAGGACGGCCTCTACGACGTGCAGTACCCCGGCGCCCGCACGGCGGGCCGCGGCCGGCTGCGCGCCGGCGACTCCGGCGAGTACCGGTTCTGGTCGGTGCTGCCCTCGTGCTACGGGATCCCGGACGACGGCCCGGTGGGCGAGATGCTCGCCGCGGCGGGCCGCGGAACGATGCGGCCCGCGCACCTGCACTTCAAGGTCGACGCGCCCGGCCACCGGACGCTGATCACCCACATCTTCGTGGCCGGCGACGAGCACCTCGACCGTGACGCCGTCTTCGGTGTCAAGGACAGCCTGGTCCACGAGTTCGTCCCCGAACCCCCGGGACGGGCGCCCGACGGCTCGCAGCGCGACGAGCCGTGGAGCCGCGTCGATTTCGACATCGTGCTCGCCCCGGCGCAGGGCCACCGGGGGGTCTCCGCGTGACCAGCAGCGCCGACGCCGCCTCGGGTGCGGACCTCGAGAACGCCCCGACCGCCGAGCTGGGCGCCACGGCCGAGGGCGACCTCGAGACCGACGTCCTGGTCATCGGCAGTGGCCCGGCCGGCGGCGCCGCCGCGCTGGCGCTGGCCACCCTCGGCGTGCAGCACATGGTGATCACCAAGTACCGCTGGACCGCCAACACCCCGCGCGCGCACATCACCAACCAGCGCACGATCGAGATCTTCCGCGACCTCGGCATCGAGGCCGACGTGCTCGCGCAGGGCACCCCGCACGACCTCATGGGCGAGACGGTGTTCTGCACCAGCCTCGCCGGCGACGAGATCGGCCGGGTGCGCACCTGGGGCACCCACCCCGCGCGCGAGGCCGACTACGTGCAGGCCAGCCCGTCGCCGAACTGCGACATTCCGCAGACGCTGCTCGAACCGATCATCGTGGGGCACGCCGCGTCGCGCGGCAGCCGGATCCGCTTCGACACCGAGTACATCGGCCTCGCCCAGGACGCGGACGGCGTCACCGTGCAGGTGCGCGACCGGGTCACCGGGGCCGAGTTCCGCATCCGGGCCAGGTACGTGATCGGCGCCGACGGCGGCCGCAGCGCCGTCGCGGCCGATGTCGGGCTGCCGTTCGAGGGCGAGATGGACCTCGCCGGCAGCATGAACATCGTCTTCCACGCGGATCTGTCGAAGTACGTGGAACACCGGCCGAGCGTCCTGTACTGGGTGCTGCAGCCCGGCGCGGACATCGGCGGGATCGGCATGGGCGTGGTTCGGATGGTCCGGCCGTGGAACGAGTGGCTGGTCATCTGGGGCTACGACATCGACCAGCCGCCGCCGGAGATGGACGACGAGATCGCCACCCGGATCGTCCACGAACTCGTCGGTGACGACACGATCCCGGTGACGATCCGGTCGACGTCGCTGTGGGGCAACAACAAGATGTACGCGACGCGCTACCGCGCGGGCCGGGTGTTCTGCATGGGCGACGCGGTGCACCGGCACCCGCCGTCGAACGGGCTGGGCTCGAACACGTCCATCCAGGACGCGTACAACCTGGCCTGGAAGCTGGCCTACGTGCTGCGGGGTGCGGCCGGCGAGGGGCTGCTCGACTCCTACGACGCCGAGCGCGCGCCGGTGGGCCGGCAGATCGTGCTGCGGGCCAACAAGAGCATCGAGGAGTTCGGACCGATCTTCGAGGCGCTGGGGCTCACCGACGCCGCGGAACCGGACGAGATGCGCAGGCGGATCGCCGCCCGTGCGGACAACACGCCGGCGGCCGCGGAACAGCGCGCGAAGCTGCGCGTCGCCCTGGAGCTGAAGAACTACGAGTTCAACACCCACGGCGTCGAACTGGGGCAGCGCTACCCCGCGGACGTCTCGAAAGCCGTCGTCGGCGACGGCACGCCAGAGCCGGCGTACACCCGCGACCCCGAGCTCTACTACCACCCCACGACGTGGCCGGGCGCCCGCCTGCCGCACGTGTGGCTGGGTCGCGACGGGCACCGGGTCTCCACCCACGACCTGGCCGGCAAGGGCCGGTTCTGCCTGCTCACCGGCATCGCCGGGGAGGCCTGGGCGGACGCCGCGGTCACCGTCGGGCACAAGCTCGGCATCGAGATCGCCGCGCACGTCATCGGGCCGGGCCGCGAGCACATCGACCTGTACGACGACTGGGCCCGGGCCCGCGAGGTCGGCGAGGACGGCTGCGTGCTGGTCCGTCCTGACGCGCACGTCGCCTGGCGCTGCGCGGGGCTCGCCGGCGATCCGGCCGTCGAGTTGCACCGGGTGCTGGCCGCCGTACTCGCCCTCCCCGCGCCGTGACGTCCCGGCTCGGCGTTCGGCGCTGATCGGCTCGAGCGTGCGCTGGGAGCTCTCCGGACGACTCTCGGCGCACGTTCGAGGGCGCCGGCCGGGCCGGTACACCGCTCACCGCCGCGCGGTCGGTCCTCGCCGAACCGCGACCGGTGCGCCGCGGTTCATCCGGAATTCCCCGGAGCCACTCATCGCGCCGTGCCACACGGTCGTCTCACGGAACGTGACGACTCCTGTCATCCGATCGTGTCTCGCTTAGGTTGCCTTACGGATCAATGACGGCACGGTCACGAAACGGACACGGATTCCCCCGATCCGCCGGACCCCGACCGGACGTCCTGCCGGGCCGTCGATCCGGAAGGTAGATCGTGGCTCGGCATCGCTCCCCCCGAAGCCGCCGCGTGACCGAGGACCTGCCGGTGTCGGCTCCGACACCGGCGGCCCCCCGGACGCCGCGGCCGGTCCCCGCTCCCCGCGTGGCACGCCCCGGCGTGCCCACGCCCGTCCGGCGCGGCGTGGCCGTCGTCGCCGTCGCCGGCGGGGCGCTGTCCCTGGTCGGTGCCGCCGCCCCCGGGCCCGGCGCCGTCACCGGGACCCCACAGGCCGATCCCGGCCCCGGCGCGCAGCCGGCGGCGCTGCTGCTCACCACCGGCACCGCGAGCTCCGACGCGACAGCGGCGGCCCCGGCGCTGGTCGAGCAGCGCACCCTGGCTCCGGTCGCCCCGGAGACCGAGATCCTCGACGCCTCGGCCCTGGTCAAGGCCGTGCAACTGGCCGAGGACCAGGCCGCGGAAGCGGAACGGAAGGCAGCCGAGGCGAAGGCCGAGGCCGAGCGGAAGGCAGCCGAGGCGAAGAAGGCCGCCGAGGTACGGGCGGTCTCGGCCACCACCACGGCGGCGACCGGCGCGCTGGGCTGCGGACTGAGCACCGCGAGCCTCGGCGACGTCAAGCCGTGGGTCGAGCAGGCGGCGGAGTTCCTGGGCTGCCTGTTCGGCAAGCCGACGATGATCGGCCAGGCGAGCCGCGGCAACGCGTCGGACCACCCGTCCGGTCTCGCGCTCGACTTCATGATGCGCGGCGCCACCGGTGACCGCCTCGCCGAATGCGCGGTGCGCAACAAGGACGCGCTGGGCATCACCTACGTGATCTGGAAGCAACGGATCAACTTCGGCAGCGGCTGGCAACCCATGGAGGACCGCGGTAGCGACACCGCCAACCACTTCGACCACGTGCACGTCTCGTTCGAGAAGAGCGCGCCGGGCGGGCGGCCGACGGGCTGCTAGGAGCGCGAGTACTCCGAGGCCCGGCGCACCTGCTCGTCGGTCGGCCGCACCCCGGTGTAGAGCACGAACTGCTCCAGCGCCTGCAGCGCGATGACCTCGGTACCGGTGATGACCCGCCGGCCGCGCTCGCGGGCACGCCGCACCAGCGGGGTGTCCTCGGGCACCGCGACGACCTCGAACACGATCTCCGCCGCGTCCACCACCTCGGGTGCGACCGGCAGGTCGTCGGCTGCCGGCCCGCCCGCCATCCCGACCGGCGTCGCGTTCACCAGCAGCCGCGGCCGGGCGGCACCCAGCTCGGCCTGCCAGGGGTAGCCGTACTGCTCGGCCAGCGCCCGCCCGGTGCGCTCGTTGCGCGCGACGACGACGCCGTTACCGAATCCGCTGTCGCGCAGCGCAGCGACCACCGCCTTGGCCATCCCGCCGCTGCCCAGCACCGCGAAATCGGCGTCGGCCGGGACGTCGTGCGCGGCCAGCAACGCGACGATCGCCAGATAGTCGGTGTTGTAGGCGCGCAGGTGGCCGCCGTCGTTGACGATCGTGTTCACCGACCCGATCACGCTCGCCGACGGGTCCAGCTCGTCGACGAGCGGGATGCAGTCCTCCTTGTAGGGCATCGAGACCCCGCAGCCGCGGATGCCCAGTGCGCGGATCCCGCCGATGGCGGCGGCGAGGTCGGTCGTCGTGAACGCCTTGTAGACGAAGTCCAGGCCCAGCTCCGCGTAGAGGTGGTTGTGGAACCGCGTCCCGATGTTGCTCGGCCGGGCGGCGAGCGACATGCACAGCTGGGTGTCCTTGGATATCGACGGCACAGTAGAACGGTGCCATGACCGTCCTCGGGCAGGTAGAGCTGCACTTCCACGGGGACGTGGTGAGCTCGGGCAACCACGTCAACCTCTCCGCCGTCCGCCTCGAGGGGGACGTCATCTGGCTCGCCGGCGACGAGACGGCCACCGTGGAGCAACTGGTCCTCGACTCCCCGACCGCCCCGACCCGGGCCGAGGCCCAGCGCAGCATCCGCCTCGCCGATCTCGTCGAGCTGCCCGGAGGTCCTGACGACGAGGCCGACATCGAGGGCATCGCCCGCTCCGGCGGCGACCTGTGGCTCGTCGGCTCGCACAGCGTGGTGCGCAAGCGGATCAAGCCGGGGAACTCCGAGACCAAGGCGCTGCGTCGGCTGGGCACCGTGCGGCGGGACCCGAACCGCTTCGTCATCGTCCGGTTGGCCGTCGAGCCCGGACCCGACGGCCGCCCCGTGCCGGTCCGCGTCAGCCGCGACGGCCGGGTCAGCGCGCTGGTCGGCGCGGCCGGAGCCGAGAACCTCACCGACGTGCTCACCGGCGACGAGCATCTGGGACCGTTCCTGACGATCCCGTCGAAGGACAACGGCCTCGACGTCGAGGGGCTGGCGGTGCACGGCGACTCGCTGTACGTCGGGCTGCGCGGCCCGGTGCTTCGCGGCTGGGCCGTGGTGCTGGAGGTGCGCCCGGTCGGGGATCCGGACGACCCGGGGCGGCTGCGGCTGGGGGCGTTCCCCGACGGCACCCGCTACCGCAAGCACGTCCTGGATCTGAAGGGTCTGGGTGTGCGCGACCTGTGCCCGCACGGTGACGACCTGCTGGTGCTGGCCGGGCCCACGATGTCCCTGAGCGGACCCGTGCGGGTCCACCGGTGGCACGGCGCGGCGCACACCGAGGCCCACCGGGTGGTCCGCGGCGACGAGCTCACGCTGGAGGCCGAGCTGCCGCACGGCGACGGGGTGGACCATCCGGAGGGGATCGCGCTGCTCCCGGGCGAACCGCCGCGGCTGCTGGTGGTCCACGACAGCCCGTCACCTGCCCGCCGCCCCACGCCGCACATGATCCTGGCCGACGTCGTGGCCCTGCGCTCCTGATCCCCTGTTCGTCGCCCTGCCGCTCGTCGCGCGGAGCGTGACGGTCGACTCACCAGGAGTGACGCTGCCCGTCCGGTTCGTGACCGATCCGCTACATTCGCCCCGGATCACGAGGGCTCGGCTCCCCGACGGACACGGATTCCCCCGATCCACCGGCGACCCCGCCGATGTCCGCCCGGGCCCGACGATCCGGAAGGCAGGTCGTGACCCGGCACCGCTCCCCCGGCGGCCGGCGCACCCCGCTCAGCACGGCCCCGGTGCCCCCCAGCCGGCCGGCCACGAGACGCGGTACGCCGCCGCTCACGCCATCGGCGCAGTCGGCGTTCCGCAACGGCATGGCCGCCGCGGCGGTCGCCGGCGGTTCGCTCACCTTGATCGGGCCGGTCGCCACGCTCGCGACCGCCGGCTCGGAAACCGACACCGCGGCCGTGGTGGCGCTCGCCTCCGACAAGAGCCGTACCACCTCGGCCGGCGGCGACGGCGTGGCCGCCGTGCCCGCCGGCTACGCGAGCACCCCCGCGGACGATCTCCGGGTGATCGCCGGCATCGAGCCCGTCGCCCACCTCGCCGAGCCCGAGCCGGACCAGGTCGACGCGGCCGCGCTGCTCAAGGCCGTCGGTCTCGCCGACGTGGTGCGCAGGGCCGAGGAGGAGCGCGCGGCCCGCGAGGCCGCCGCCCGCTGCGACATCGATCTCGACGGTCTCGGCCGGGTCAAGCCCTGGGTCTCCGCCGCCGCACAGTTCCTGGGCTGCCTCTACGGGCAGCCGGATCTGATCGGCGTGGCCGGCCGGGGCCGGGTGTCCGACCATCCGTCCGGCCACGCCCTGGATTTCATGGTCCGCGGCGAGCAGGGCGACCGGATCGCCGAGTGCGCGCTGCGCAACCAGAAGGCCCTCGGCATCACCTACGTGATCTGGGAACAGAGGATCAACTACGGCGACGGCTGGCAGCGGATGGAGGATCGCGGCGGCGACACCGAGAACCACGTCGACCACGTGCACATCTCGTTCGCCAAGAGCCCGCCGGCCGGTACCCCCAGCGTCGAGCTCTGCGGCTGAGACCATCCGCGCACGAGGGCGGGCACCACGGCTACTGCCCGATCCGGCTCGGCCGGCCGCCCGGGCCCACCCGCCGGATGCCGACCACCGACGGCCGCGGCTGGCTGCCCGGGCCGTCCGGCCACGCCGACGCCGGGGCCTCCGGCGAGGCGCCGTCCAGGTCACCGGGGTGCTGGACCGAGATCAGCACGAAGTCGTCGGTGACCACCGGGCCGCAGCACTCCGCCCCCTTCGGGACGCCGGCGAACAGCGTGGTCCGGCCACGGGTCGGACCCTCCAACGAGACCCCGTAGAGACCGTCGTTGATCTTCAGCGCCCCAGCGGAGTCGGTGGAGATCCACAGGTTGCCGTAGGTGTCGAAGGCCAGGTTGTCCGGTGAGGTGATCGGGCTGACCTGGCTCTTGTCGTAGCCACCGAAGTACGTGCTCGGATCGGCCGCGTCCCCGCAGACCAGCAGGATCGACCAGCCGAACGTCGTCGCCGCCGCGTCCCGGCCCTGCTCGACCAGTTCGATGACGTGGCCGTGCTTGTTGCCGTTGCGGGGGTTGGCCTCGTCCGCCCCGGCCTGGCCCGCCTTGCCGCGGTCGGAGTTGTTGGTCAGCGCCAGGTAGACACTGCCGGTCCGCGGGTGGGGCTCGACGTCCTCGGGCCGGTCCATCTTCGTGGCGCCCACCGTGTCGGCGGCCTGCCGGGTGAAGACGTACACCTCCTCGGCGCTCATCCCGTCGACGAACGACGTGGCCCCCCGCGCGAGCTTGATCCACTCGCCGGAGCCGTCGAACGCGCCGTCGGCCGGAAGCTTCCGGGTGCCGTCGATCTCCGCGGCCGGACTGTCCCCGGTGAACCGCGCGACGTAGAGCGTGCCCTCGGTGAGCAACGTGCGGTTGTGCTCGCGGGCGCGCCGGCTCTCCCCGTGCATCATCGGCTCGTCGGAGACGTACTTGTAGACGTAGTCGAAGCGCTCGTCGTCGCCCATGTAGGCCACCGCGCGCCCGTCCCGGGTCAGCCCGATCGTGGCGCCCTCGTGCTTGAACCGGCCCAGCGCGGTGTGCTTGACCGGCGGAGCCTCCGGGTCCAGCGGGTCGACCTCGACGACCCAGCCGAAGCGGTTGGCCTCGTTCGGCTCCTTCGCCAGGTCGAAGCGCGGTTCCAGGCGCTCCCACTTGCGCTCCGAGGCACCCGCGGCGAAGCCGTAGCGCTTCAGCCGGGCGTCCGCCGGGTCGGCGTTGGCGAAGTACTGGTTGATGTTCTCCTCGCCGCTCAGGAACGTGCCCCAGGGCGTCACCCCGCCCGAGCAGTTGTTCAGCGTGCCGAGGACCTTCGTCCCCGTGGGGTCGGCGGAGGTCTTCAGCAGCGCGGAGCCCGCGGCCGGGCCGTCGAGCACGAACTCCGACGACGCGGTGTAGCGGCGGTTGTAGCGCTCGTCGAGGACCGCCGTCATCCGGCCGGTCCGGCGGTCCCGTTCGACCACCACGACCGACAGCCCGTGCGCGGCCATCCCGATCCGGATCTGCGCGTCGGCGGGGTTCGCCGGGTCGTAGCCGCGGAACATCAGCGGCTCGATCGTGTACTCGTGGTTGCTGAACATCACGAAGCGGCCGCCGCCACCGGGGAGGGCGACGAGGCCGCAGAAGTCGTTGTTGTAGCCGAACTGGCCGGCCTGCGCCTCGGGCGTCTGGCCGTCGAAGTCGAACGCCGGCGCCCCCGGCACGACGGGATCGCCCCAGCGGATCACGATGTTCTGGTCGTAGCCCGGGGGCAGCGTGACGGTGTCGGCGGTGTTCGGCGCGACGGCCGGGTAGTCCAGCCCGCGAGGCGGACGGACGTCCGGGGCAGCGGGCGCGCCGGTCGCCGCCGCCGCGGTGCCCGTCAGCGCGCCGGTCGCACCGGTCGCGACCGCGAGCACGGCCCCGGCCCGCAGCACCCCGCGGCGGCTCGCTGCGCGGGACAGCACCGCGCCGAAGTACTCGTTGTCCGACGTGTTGGGCGCTTCCTGCGAGCACGCGTTCCCGCAGCGGTACAGGCAGGTCAGGCCCTGGCGCCCGGAGGGGTGCCGGGGGAGCAGGGGCAGTGCGACGGGCCGTCGTTCGTCGTCCGGGCAGGGCTGCGCCACGGTCGTCCTCCAGGTGGGATGTCGGGAACCGGACGAACCGTAGGTAGTCGACCCGAGGCGCCGATGGCTCCCAGATGACCACCGGGTGAACCGATCAAATACCCCGTGGGGGACGGTGTCAGGGCGTGGCCTCGTGCCGCGGCTGTCCGGGGGTCCGGCGACGCTCCTTCATCTCGGCCTCGAAGACGTGCCGGCGCCCGGCCATGGTGTCGTCCCGCACCTCCCGCTCCAGGCCCTTGAACACGTCGTAGTAGCCGTCCTCGAACTCCTCGACGATCTGGAACGTCCACCGGCCGGGCAGGACGTTGCGCCCGATCAGCTCGGTCTGGATCCGGTCCGCCCAATGGTTCCGGCCGGCCTTGCGCAACTGCTCGACGACGTCGTCGAGCATGGCGTCGGCCCCACCTATCAGCTGGTGGAACTCGAACAGCGCGCCGCGCGCCCGCTCGAGCCGTTCCAGCGCCTCGGAGAACTTCCCGACGGCCGAGACCAGGTCATCGGAGGCGCCGTCCGGGCGCGCGTGGGCCTCGTCCACCGACCGTGCATCCTTGTCGCTCACGGGCGACGCGATACCCGGCGGCGATCAACGGCCAAACCCGGGCCCGATCCGGCACCGCCGGCCGGGCCCGAGGACGGCCTGGCTGATCACATGGCCGGGTCGTGACCGTTTGCCGTTTCCGGGGCCCGGGAACCCGGCCCGGTGCCCGAGAGCCCGCGGCGTCCGCCGCTGCCGCTTCCGCTCGCCGTCCTCGTCGCCTTGCCCGGTGCGTCCTTCGGCGCAGCCACCTACCTGGGCCTCCCGCACCCCGACCTCGCCCCACCACTGGCCGCCCTGATCTACGGCCTCGCCATCATCGGCGCGGCGTTCATCCTCGCCTGGGCCGCCGAAGCCGCTCAGGTCGACATCAGTGGCGGGCTCGCCCTGGCGGTGCTGGCGCTGCTCGCGGTGCTGCCCGAGTACGCCGTCGACTTCGTGTTCAGCTTCCGCGCCGGGCAGGTCTACGAGGAGACGGGGACGTGCCAGCCCGGGCCGGACGGAGCCAGCCCGTGCTCACTCGCCCTGGCCAACATGACCGGGGCCAACCGGGTCCTCGTCGGCGTCGGCTGGCCGCTGGTGGTACTGGCGGCCACGCTCGCCGTGCTGCGGTCCCGCCGAAAAGGCGGTGACGGCAGCGCGTCGACCCACGTCGGTTGCGTCCAGATGCCCCGGAAGATGGCCCCCGAGGTCGTCTTCCTCGGCCTCGCCACGCTGTACTCGCTGACCCTGCCGCTACGCCACACGCTGACCCTCGTCGACGCCGCGGTCCTCGTCTCGATCTTCGTGGGCTACGCGTGGCGGCTGGCCCAGGCGCCGACGGACAAGCCCGATCTGCTCGGCACGGCGAAGTGGGTCGGCACGATGAGCAGGGCGCCACGACGATGGACCGTCAGCGGCATGTTCGTGATCGCCGCGCTGGTCATCCTGGCCGCCGCGGAGCACTTCGCGGAGGGCCTGGTGGCCACCGGCAGCGAGCTGGGGGTGAACCCGTTCATCCTGGTCCAGTGGGTCGCGCCGCTGGCCAGCGAATCACCCGAACTGATCGTCGCGTGCCTGTACGCGTGGCGGCTCAAGGCCGGCGACTCGCTGGGCACGCTGCTGTCGAGCAAGGTCAACCAGTGGACCCTGCTCGTGGGCACGATCCCGATCGTCTTCGCGTCGGCCGGAAGCACCACCGACGGCCTACCCCTCGACGAGCAGCAGCGCTACGAACTGCTGCTGACCGCGGCGCAGTCGTTGTTCGCGGTGAGCATCCTGGTCTCGCTGGCGCTGACCGTGCGCGGTGCGGTGGCCCTGTTGGTGCTGTTCCTGGTGCAGTTCGTCTCCAGCCTCACGCTGTCTGCGGCGGCCGACCGCGTCATCGTGGTGGCGCTGTCCGTGCTCTACGGCCTGCTCGCGATCGTGCGGCTCGTCCGGCACCGCCGGGAGTTCGTCCAGCTCACCCGCGACGGGCTCGTCGCCCCCTTCGAGGAGCTCACGAAGACCGGCCAGCGGAAGGCCGGTTGACCGGGCGGCTCCCGGGCGCCGAACCTCGACGACGCCGCTAGCGTTGAAGCCGTGCGGGTATCTGCATCGATGGAGAGGACTCGAACCTCATGCGCGTGGGCGTGCTCACCGGGGGCGGCGACTGCCCCGGACTGAATGCGGTCATCCGGGCCATCGTCCGCAAGGGCATCCCGGAGTACGGCTTCTCCTTCCTCGGCTTCCGGGACGGCTGGCGCGGTCCGCTCGACGGGCTGACGAGACCCCTCGACATCCCCGCGGTCCGCGGGCTGCTACCCCGCGGCGGCACCATCCTCGGCTCGTCGCGGACGAACCCGTTCGCCATCGAGGACGGGGTCGAGCGGATCCGCAGGAACCTGATGAACTTCGGCGTCGAGGCGCTGATCGCGATCGGCGGCGAGGACACCCTCGGCGTGGCGGCGAAGCTGCACGAGGTCGGCGTCAACGTCGTCGGCGTGCCGAAGACGATCGACAACGACCTGGCGGGCACCGACTACACCTTCGGCTTCGACACCGCCGTCAACATCGCGACCGAGGCGATCGACCGCCTGCACACGACGGCCGAGTCCCACCACCGCGTGCTGATCGTCGAGGTGATGGGCCGCCACGCCGGCTGGATCGCGCTGCACTCCGGAATGGCCGGCGGCGCGAACGCGATCCTCATCCCCGAGGTCCGGTTCGACATCGAGCAGGTCTGCAAGTGGGTGGAGAGCCGGTTCCGGCTCGACTACGCCCCGATCATCGTCGTCGCCGAGGGCGCGAAGCCCAAGGAGGGCGACGAGGTGCTGGTGACCGGCGAGAAGGACGCCTTCGGCCACGTCCGGCTCGGTGGCATCGGCGACCACCTCGCCCGCGAGATCGAGGCGCGCACCGGCAAGGAGGCCCGCACCACGGTGCTCGGGCACGTGCAGCGCGGCGGGACACCGAGCGCGCGCGACCGCTGGCTCGCCACCCGCTTCGGCCTGCACGCGATCGACGCGGTGCACGAGGGCAACTGGGGCACGATGATGGCCCTGCGCGGGACCGACATCATCGCGGTGCCGCTGTCGGAGGCGACCAAGGAGCTCAAGCTCGTGGACCCGGCGCTGTACGCCGAGGCGGAGGTCTTCTTCGGGTGACGGCCGGCCTGCCGGCGTCGGTTACCGGACCGAGCCCCCGCCCTGCGCGCCCACCACGACCGCTTGCTGCTGGTCGAGACCGACGCGATGCTGGAGCTCTTCGCGCTCGCGGTGACCTGGAACGAAGCCGGAGTATCCGACCGATGCCACGGTCGCGCCGCCGGACTGGATCCGGTGCGCCGAGGCGCACCGATGGCGGGACCGGGATCGGGCGGAGCGGGTCTTCGGGTTGGCCACCGACGTGGCGCTGCGGGGGCGCCGCGCGAGCGGGTTGGGCATGGCCGCGGGAGACGGGCCGGCTCCCGGCAGCGGGCCCGCCGTCCCGGGGCGCCCACCCTGGCTCCGCATCGCCACCCCCGGAGCCGGGCGCCGCGACTGCGGCGTCAGCGCGGCAGGCCGGTGACCTGGAACTCGTCGAGCCGCAGCACCGTCGCGCGGTCGTCGCCGGAGCGCAGGGCGAGCTCTCCGCTGTCGTCGAGGCGGCCGACCACCGCGGCCGCGAGGTCGCGCTCGGCGAACGCGGCGAGGCACGCCTCCTCCCGGCCGTGCGGGACGCACAGCAGGAACCCGTAGCTCGGGAAGCAGTTGAACCACTTCGTCAGCGGGACGCCCGCCGGGGCCGGGACGGCGTCGACGTCCACGGTCACCCCGTGCCCGCCCGGCTCCAGCAGCATCGCCAGGGAGCCGACGAGCCCGGCCATGCTGATGTCCTTCGCCGCCACGACCAGGCCCTCGCGGGCGAGCCTGGCCAGCAGCCGGACGTCGCCTGCGCAGCGGTTGCCGCGTGCCGGGAAGGCCGGGAAGAACGGGAAGTCGGGGCGCATCTCACCGTCGAGCGCCGCCGCCACGACGAGTGACTGACCGGCCTCGGCCCGGGTGACCGACAGCGGTGCCGGGGTGCTGCCGACGCCGAACGCCGAGAGCGCGGGCGGCCCGTCGTGGATCGTCAGGTGGCCGCCGATGATCGGGACCTCGAACAGCTCCGACGCCGCTCGCATGCCGGCCAGCGCCTCGCGGGCGACCTCCTCGGTGGCGACGACCGTGTCGACGATGCCGAGCGGCTCCGCGCCCATCGCGGCCAGGTCGTTGATGTTGGTCAGCACCGCGGCGAACCCGGCGCCGCGCGGGTCTGCCTTCACGAACGGCGGGAACAGAGCTTCGCCGCAGGCGACGACGCCCGTCCCGCCGGCCTCGACCACGGCCCCGTCGTCACCCGGCCCGCCGAGCCAGTCCGTTCCACCGAGCACCTCGCCGACGAGACCGATCTCGGCCTTCGCCCGAAGCCCCGGGTTGGCCAGCACGGAGTCGACGAGCTCTCCGAGCGAGACGGCCACCTGCGTCATTGCGTTCCCTTCGACACCGCTCAACAGCGCAACATCCACCACACGGCACGCGCCGGCTCCGGGCCGGGGTTGCGCCACTCGTGCGGCCGGTCCGTCGGGTAGTGCAGGGTGTCGCCGGCCCGCACGAGGTAGCGCTCGCCGGCCACCTCCACCTGCAGCTCCCCCTCCAGGACCATCATCATTTCCTCGCCGGGCCGCAGCGGGCGGGTGTCCCCGCTCGTGCCGTGCGGCTCGACGACGGCCAGCACCGCACCGCCGCGCAGCAGCTCGCTCGGCTCCGCGATCCCCTCGGCGGTCACACCCTCCGCGGAGGACGCCCAGTCCGCGGGCGGTGCGGGCCGGTCGGCCGCTCGCACGTGCACCGCGACCGGCGCCGAGTGCCCGGCGTCGTCGACGAAGTAGGCGATCGGGCGTCCGAGGGCCCCCGACAGCTTGAGCAGCGTCGTGATCGTCGGGACCATGTCACCCCGCTCGACCTTGTGGATCGCGGCGGCCGACACGTCGGACCGGGCCGCCAGCTGCTGCAACGAGAGCCCGAGCTGCTGGCGCACCTCGCGCACCTTCGGCCCGATCGCGCCGACGATCGGCTCCCAGCCGGCCGGGTCCCGGTGTGGGCCGCCGTCGGCCGTGCGCTCTGGCACCGTCATCGGGCGGCCTCCTCGCTGGTTCCGCGCACGTCCCGGACGTCCAGCATCATAAATGGCCTTCACCTATCGTGGACACTCTTGACAGGTGTCCACGGACACGGCTCCGCCAGGTCCCGCTGAGCTGCTAGACCATGCCCTGCCGGGTCGCGGTGTAGACGATCTCGGTCCGGCGCCGGACGTCCAGCTTGTCCCGCAGGTTGCGCACGTGGAACTTGACGGTCGCCTCGGAGATGAGCAGCCGCACGCCGATCTCACGGTTGCTCATCCCGGTGGCCAGCAGCTTGAGGACCTGGTTCTCGCGCTCGGTGAGCATCTGCCCACGAGGTCGGTCACCGGGTTCGTCGGCGCGGATCATGTCCATCACCACGGCGGTGGTCCGCGAGTCGAAGACGCTCTCGCCGCGCAGTACGGCGTGCACCGCGCGGACGATGTCCGCGGTGTCCGCACCCTTGCGCAGGTAGCCGTGCACCCCGAGCCGGACGGTGCGCAGCATCACCTCGCGGTCGCGGCAACTGGTCAGCACCAGCACCCGCACGCCCCGGCGCCGCTCCAGCAGCGTCCGCGCGACGTCGACGCCCACGGTGTCGCCGTGGCCCAGGTCGACGTCGAGAACGACGATGTCGGGTGCGGCCCGGTCGGCGATCAGCAGCGCGTCGCGGGCCGTTGCCGCCTCCCCCACCACGGTCAGTTCCGGCTCGGCGGCGAGCAGCTGACGCAGTCCGAACCGGACGATGGCCTGCCCGTCGACCAGGAGGACGCGAGCGGTGCGGCGCAGGATCGCGGGTTCCTGCCCCGTCCCGTACCGGCGGTGATCGAGCACGGCGTCGACCGACATCGTCAGGGCTCTCCCCTCGCTGGGCGGTGGTACGAAACCGACGGTAGGAAACGCCACGTTGCGCGTTCGTTGCACTGTGCAGTAGGCATGCCGCGCTCCGTCCCGAATGCGCAGTTAGAGTTGCCGGCGACACCGGCGAGGCCAGGACCGGTGCTCGCCCAGCGCCGGTGCTCGGGGGTGTGAGATGTCGACGGAGTCCGACCCCCTCGCGCACTTCCGGCTGCTGTCGCAGGTGTTCGACGCCGTGCTGGGCGGCGACGAGCGCAGCGGCGGGCCGCGCCCGATCGTCTCGGAGTCCTGGCAGCGCAGCCTCGCGGCGGACATCGATCCCGAGAGCCGCACGCCACCCGTGGTCTACCGCTCGGCCGACCTGCCCGACATCCGCGAGGCGCACCCGCTCAACTCGGTGATGCCGCTGCTGCGCAACACCCTGGTGAGCATCGCCGACGAGGCCATGCACGTGATGCTGGTGACCGACGCCGAGGGGCACATCCTGTGGCGCGACGGAGCGGCCAAGCTGCTCGCCGATGCCGACGGGGTCGGCCTGTTCCCCGGCACCCAGTGGAGCGAGGACGCGATCGGCACCAACGCCATGGGCACCACGCTGGCGGTGGACGCCCCGGTGCAGATCCACTCCGCCGAGCACCTGGTCCGGACCTACCACACCTGGACGTGCGTCGCGGCCCCCGTGCACGACCCGGACACCGGCGGGATCCTCGGCGCGATCGACATCAGCGGCCCGCTGCACACGGCGCACCCCGCGCTCGTCCAGTTGGTCGCGGCGACCGCACAGCTCGCGGAGAACCAGCTCCGGGTCCAGTTGGCCATCGCCGACGAGCGGCTGCGGGTGCGGAACATGCCGCACCTGGCGAGCCTGCGCGGCGGGGCGGGCGCGCTGGTCACTCCCACGGGACGGATCCTCGCCGGCGAGCCCTACGGCTGGTGGCCGGAGCGCATCACCCTGCACGAGGGGTCGGACCGGGTGGTGCTGGCGAACGGCCGGGAGATCCTCGTCGAGCCCCTCGCCGAGGGGTACCTGCTGCGCGCGCCCGGGCCGTCGACGTCCGCACCTGCGCAACGGCCGGACACCGCACTGACGCTGCGCTTCCTCGGCGACGGCGCCCCGAGCGTGCTGCTCAACGGCCGGTCGATCCCGCTGACGCTGCGCCCGGCCGAGATCCTGACCGCGCTCGCCCTGCATCCCGAGGGGCTGACCGCCGAGCGGCTCGCGCTGCTGCTCTACGGCGACGACGGCAACCAGACCACCGTCCGCGGCGAGATCCACCGGCTCCGGGCGCTGATCGGTGCCGACGTGCTGCAGACCCGGCCGTACCGGCTGGCGGCCACCGTGGACAGCGACTTCGGCACCGTCCGGCGCGCACTGCGGGCCGGGCGGGTCGAGGCGGCGCTGCGCGCCTGCACCGGCCCCCTGCTGCCGAGATCGGACGCGCCGGAGATCCGCGACGTGCGCGAGGAACTGGCGGTCGGCCTGCGTCGCGCGGTCCTCGACACCGAGGACGTGGACCTGTTGTACGCCTTCGCGGGTCACCCGCTGGGGATCACCGACCTGGAGGTGCACGACCGTCTGACGGATCGGCTGCCGCTGGGCGATCGCCGCCGGCCCGTGGTGGCCTCCCGCCGTACCCGCCTGCTCGCCGAGCACTGATCACGGTCACCCGCAGCACGCCCCGGCACCGAGTGCGGTGAGCCATAGTTGGAGTGCGCTGGTTGACATCCCGACACGTACAGGTCTCCTATAGGAGACGTTCAGTTACTCAAGTGAACGTCACCTCGGGGGTGGATGAACGATGACCGTGGTCGACGATGGCCGGTCGACGGGCACGGGTGCGGGTTCGGAGGCAGTGGCCTCCTTGATCATGGATCTGCAGGCGGTCGGCCTGCGGATCGAGACCGACCTGGCCACCACCCGCACCGGCGGCGCCGGCCCCTCCGACTCCGGCATGCTCTGGATCGAAGGCGTCCCGGTCACCGTCCCCCC
>NZ_JAAXKZ010000270.1 GCF_012911875.1 Pseudonocardia bannensis
GCTCGGGTTCTAGCGGTCGCTGCAACACCTCGATCATGAGGAGTTGCAGCGACCGTGGCCGTTGTGGGGCGGGTTGTGCATCGGGCGGAGTCCGCCCGGCTGCGTGAGGAGTTCCTGGCGCGGTTCGACGTGGTGGGCTCGACCACGGTCGTCGCTCGGGAGATGGGCATCAATCGTCACACCGCCGCGGGCTGGGTCCGGCAGACAGGCCGACGCTCGCAGGGTGGTTCCCGCAGGCACCCTGGTCGCGACGAGTACGAGCGTCTGCGCAAGCGGGGTGTGCCTCGTGCGTCAGCGGCCCGGGCGGTCGGGGTGAACGTGCGGACCGCGAAGGACTGGGACTACGGCGTCAGCAAGACGCGCAACAGCCGGACCTATCCCGACGGGCGCCGCGTGGACTACACCACCGGCATGATCACGGTGGGGCTGCCGCTGGCCCGGGTGGAGAAGGTGCTCCACGAGCGGTTCGTGTCGCTGACCGAGCGCGAGACCATGGCCGACCTGCGCCGGGTCGGCATCTCGATCCGCAAGATCGCCGAGGCGCTGGGCCGTGCACCTTCGACGGTCAGCCGCGAGCTCGCCCGCAACGGGGACCCCGACGGCGAGTACCGCCCCTTCGCCGCGCACCGTGCCGCGGCGGGCCGCCGGGCCCGGCCGAAGACCGCCAAGCTCGCGGTCGACCGCCCGCTAGGTGACTACGTCGCGGAGAAGTTGGCGTTGCGGTGGTCCCCGGAGCAGATCTGTCACGCTCTGGTCGAGGAGTTTCCCGACGATCCCGAGATGCGCGTGAGCCACGAGACGATCTACCAGGCGCTCTACCTGCAGGCCCGCGGCGGGCTGCGCCGCGAGGTCGCCGCGGCGTTGCGCACCGGCCGGGCGCGGCGCCGCCCCCGCCGCGCCCCGCAGGCCCGCACCTCCCGGTTCGTCGACCCGATGGTGATGATCAGTGAGCGGCCGGCCGAGGTCGCCGACCGGGCGGTGCCCGGGCACTGGGAAGGCGACCTGATCATCGGTGCCGACGGCGGGTCCGCGATCGGGACCCTGGTCGAACGCGCCACCCGCTACGTGATGCTGGTCCACCTGCCCGACGGGCGCACCGCCGAACAGGTCCGCGACAGGCTGGTGGCCACCATGGCGACCCTGCCTGCGCATCTGCGCGGGTCGCTGACCTGGGACCAGGGCGCGGAGATGGC
>NZ_JAAXKZ010000271.1 GCF_012911875.1 Pseudonocardia bannensis
TAGAGCACCTTGCCGTCCCGGTCGCGGAAGATCGCGCCGGGCTGGCCGTTGACCTCGTGCGGCTCGAACGACACGTCGATCCGGATCAGCCAGGGGAAGACCGCGCCCAGCACTCGGGCGACGTTCTCCGCTCCCGCGATGGCCCGGGCCAGCTGTGGGGCCCTGCCGCCGCCGTCGCCGACCAGCTGCACATCGGCGGCGAGCAGCTCCTGCAGCCCGCCGACATCGCCGTTCTTCAGCGCGTCGAAGAACCGGTCCGCCAGCCCCTGCCGCTCCTGCCGGTCCGCTTCGAAGCGCGGCCGCCCGGCCTCCATGTGCCGCCTCGCCCGCACCAGCAGCTGCCGGCACGCCGACTCGGAACGCCCCACCGCCGTCGCGACCTCGTCGAACCCGAAGGCGAACACCTCCCGCAGCACGAACACCGCCCGCTCCAGCGGGCTGAGCCGCTCCAGCAGCAGCAGCGCCGCCATCGACACCGAATCGGCCAGCTCCGCCGACCGCGCCGGATCCTGGTACGGATCGCTCAGCAGCGGCTCGGGCAACCACGAGCCCACGTACGCCTCCCGCCGCACCCGCGCGGAACGGAGCACGTCGATCGAGATCCGCGTGACCGTCGCCGAGAGGAAGGCCTTGGTCGACGTGGGCCGCGTCACCGAGCCGTCGAAACGCAGCCAGGTCTCCTGCACCGCGTCCTCGGCCTCACCCACGCTGCCCAGGACCCGGTAGGCGATCGAGAACAGCAGCGGCCGCAGCTCCTCGAACTCCTCGGCCTTGCCCATACCGCATCCTCCCCGCGGCCGATGCCGATCAGTGGAACTGCCCGGGCTCGTAGTCGCCGGCCGGCTGCCGGGAGATGATGTTCAGCCGGTTCACCGCGTTCATGAAGCAGACCAGGATCACCAGCGCGGTGAGCTGCTCCTCGTCGTAGTGCTTGCCGGCGTAGGCCCACACCTCGTCGGTGACCCCGGTGCCCGCATCCGCGACCCGGGTCCCCTCCTCCGCCAGCTCCAGCGCGGCGCGCTCGGCCTCGGTGAAGACCGTGGCCCCCCGCCACGCCGCGACCAGGTTGAGCCGCACCGGGGCCTCACCGGCAGCGGCGGC
>NZ_JAAXKZ010000272.1 GCF_012911875.1 Pseudonocardia bannensis
CGGCGAAGGCGGGCAGGACCTGCTCGGCCATCAGTTCCATCTGGGCGACGACCGCCTCGATGGGCTGGCCCCAGGCGATCAGGCAGGCGAGGTGGTCGACGCCCATCGCCTCCATCTGCTTGAACCGCTCGATCATCTTGTCCGCGGTGGTGAGGACCGGGTCGGAGTACTTCTCCCAGAGGCCTTCCGACGACGGCGACTCGTTCGCGGGCACGACGCGGCCGGCCTCCACGAACTCGATCTTCTCGCCCGGGGCCCGCGCCTTGAGACGGTCCTCGCGGGTGCCCTGGCTGACGGTCTGGGTGAGCGCGAGGTAGTGGTTGTACTCGCTCACCATGTCGTCGAAGAACTCGAGCGCGTCGGCCTCGGTCCGCCCCAGCCACGTGTGCCGGTAGACCATGACCTCGCCGCGCGGCACGCCGCTCTCCGCGGCCGCGGCGTTGTAGGCCTCCAGGAGCGCCTCGAGGTCCCCGTGCGGCTCGAAGTTGCCCCAGTTGGGCGCGGTGAGCAGGTTGTGCCCCTGCGCGGCCACCTTCCGCACGCCATCCACGCTCTGCGAGGCGACCCACAGGTCGGGGCCGGGCTGCGAGGCGGGCTTGGGCACGAGCGTGGTGCGCGGGAACGAGAAGTAGCGACCCTCGTAGGTCACGTTGTCCTCGACCCACACCTTCTGGATGATCTCCAGCGCCTCTTCGTAGATCTCCCGCGACTTGGCCGGGTCCACCCCGATCCGGTCCAGCTGGTACCGGCCGCCGCCCCGGGCCACACCGATACCCACCCGGCCCGGCGCCAGGTGGTCCAGCATCGCCATCTCCGAGGCGATCAGCAGCGGGTTATAGCTCGGGAGCACCACCACGCCGGGCAGGATCTGCAGCCGCGTGGTACGGGCCGCCGCGAGCGCGGCGAAGGCCAGGGCGCTGGGGTTCGCGACGTAGTTCTGGAACACGTTCTCGTTGATCGCGACACCCTCGAAACCGAGCCGCTCGGCGGTGTCGACGATCGTCAGCATGTCCTGCAGCAGCTCGCCCCACGGGCGATCCATGTCCGAGTAGAAGAAGGGCGCCGTCACCCAGAACTTCAATGCCAT
>NZ_JAAXKZ010000273.1 GCF_012911875.1 Pseudonocardia bannensis
CGAACGACAGGCCGCGGGCCAGCCCGCGCCCCTTGGGCGTCAGCTCGACCGTCGAGGTCGACGCGGCGATCCGGCCCAAGGCCTCCTCGACGCGCTCGCCCTTGGCGATCGTCGACTTCTCCAGGGTGTCGTCGCACCAGAACTCGCGCAGGGCCGCGGTGCCGGTGACGAACGCCGGGTTGTGACCGCGGAAGGTGCCGTTGTGCTCGCCGGGGCCCCACTGGTCGTACTCGGGCTTGATCAGCACGAGCGCCATCGGCAGCCCGTACCCCGAGATCGACTTGGACAGGCAGACGATGTCGGGCTCGATGCCGGCGGCCTCGAACGAGAAGAACGGGCCGGTCCGGCCCACTCCCATCTGCACGTCATCGACGATCAGCAGGATCTCGTGCCGTTTGCACAGCTCCGCCAGTCCCTGCAGCCACTCGATGCGTGCCGGGTTGATGCCACCCTCGCCCTGCACGGTCTCGACGATCACCGCTGCAGGGTCGTTCAGGCTCGAGCCCTGGTCCTCCAGCACCCGCTCGAACCACAGGAAGTCGGGCACCTTGCCGTCGAAGTAGTTGTCGTAGGGCATCGGGGTGGCGTGCACCAGCGGGATACCCGCCCCGCCACGCTTCATCGAGTTCCCCGTCACCGACAGCGCCCCCAGCGTCATGCCGTGGAACGCGTTGGTGAAGTTGATCATCGCTTCCTTGCCCGAGATCTTCCGGGCCAGTTTCAGCGCCGACTCGACGGCGTTCGCCCCCGTCGGGCCCGGGAACTGCACCTTGTAGTCCAACCCCCGCGGCTCCAGCACCACCTCGCGGAAGGTCTTCAGGAACTCCCCCTTGGCCCTGGTGTACATGTCCAGGCCGTGGGTGACCCCGTCCCGGCTCAGATACTCCAGCAGCGGTTTCTTCAACGCCGGCGGGTTGTGCCCGTAGTTCAGTGCACCCGCACCGGCGAAGAAGTCCAGGTAGGACTTGCCGTCCACATCGGTCAACCGGCTTCCCACCGCGGTGTCGAACACCACAGGCCAGCTTCGGCAGTAGCTGCGGACCTCGGACTC
>NZ_JAAXKZ010000274.1 GCF_012911875.1 Pseudonocardia bannensis
TCAGCCGCCGATGGCGCTCATCGGCCGGTCCGGCTGCAGGAAGCCGGGGTCGTTGATGCCGTGGCCGGGCAGCTTGGCCCACATGGCGTCGCGCCAGGTGTCGGCGATCTCGGTGTCGGAGGCGCCGCCGCGGACCAGGGCCCGCAGGTCGGTCTCGGTGCGGGCGAACAGGCAGTTGCGGACCTGCCCGTCGGCGGTCAGCCGGGTGCGGTCGCAGGCGCCGCAGAACGGCCGGGTGACCGAGGCGATCACGCCGACCACGGCCGGGCCGCCGTCGACGATCCAGCGCTCGGCCGGGGCGCCGCCGCGCTCGGTCGGGTCCGGGGCCAGATCGAAGCCCTCGCGCAGCCGGTCGAGGATCTCCCCGGCGGTGATCATCTCGGTGCGCTGCCAGCCGTGCTGGGCGTCCAGGGGCATCTGCTCGATGAAGCGCAGCTCGTAGCCGTTGTCCACGGCGAAGCGCAGCAGGGCGCCGGCCTCGTCGTCGTTCACCCCGCGCAGCAGCACCGTGTTGATCTTGACGGGGTGCAGGCCGGCGGCGCGGGCCGCGGCCAGCCCGGCGAGCACGTCGGCGAGCCGGTCGCGCCGGGTGATCGTGGCGAACCGGTCCGGGCGCAGCGTGTCCATCGAGACGTTGAGCCGGTTCACCCCGGCGGCGGCCAGCGCCTCGGCGCGGCGGGCCAGCCCGATGCCGTTGGTGGTCAGCGAGATGTCGGGCCGGGGGGCCAGCGCGGCGGACGCGGCGATGATGCCTTCGAGGCCCTTGCGCAGCAGCGGCTCGCCGCCGGTGAAGCGCAGCTCGTGCACGCCGAGCTCGCGGACCGCGATGCCGATCAGCCGGACCAGCTCGTCGTCGGTCAGCTGCTCGGCGCGGTCCATCCACTCCAGGCCCTCCGCGGGCATGCAGTAGGTACAGCGCAGGTTGCAGCGGTCGGTCAGCGAGATGCGCAGGTCGGTCGCCACCCGGCCGAACCCGTCGATCAACCGGGGGTCGTCGGGGCGGGCCGGGTCTCGGGTGATGGACCCCCGCAACGCCGGGAGGCCGAGCTCG
>NZ_JAAXKZ010000275.1 GCF_012911875.1 Pseudonocardia bannensis
GTTATAAGCCCTGCTCAGGTCGCTGATCGCGGCGCGGCCGTCGTCGCGCAGCTTCGTCGGCAGCACCGGGACGACGACGGCTCCCGCGGCGGTCAGCCCGGCGGCGCGTGTCGTCGTCCGCGCGTAGTCCTCGGGCGACAGGTGGTAGGCGTAGGAGTTGATCTCCCAGCACAGCGCGACGTCGTCGAACCAGGCGTCGGCGATGCCGAGAAGCCGGTCGTCCGCGTCGTAGATCCGTGCGTTCCACCAGGCCTCGGGTAGTCCGGAGCGGGCCAGCAGCTTCTTGGCGTCCCGTTCGGCGGCGGATCGGACACCCTCGGACACCTCGGCGAGGACCCGCCGGGGAGTGGCCGATCCGCGCTGGCTGCCCGCGGCCAGCTCGGCGTTGAGCTGCGCCACCGTGCACAGCCTGCGCTGTACCGTGTCGGCGATCAGCTCGGTGATGTCCGACGGTGAACGCAGCCGGCGTGCTGCGTCGAGGCAGGCACGGGACGCCGGTGCGACCGGGAGCCCGGACAGGACACGCGGCCGCGGCGGGCGGGTGGTGCGCTCCACGACGACGAAGTCGGCACCCCGGAGCTGTCGGGCATGCGGCACCAGCAGGTGCACCGCGTCCCCGGCCTCCGGTCCGCGGCGGACGCCGTGCAGCCGGCACGCCTCGATGCCGGTGAGGATCGCGTTGTCGCCGCCGTAGAGCAGGGCGGCCCGTACCTGCTGGCGACGGGTCGGGGTGCCGGTGGACAACAGGATCACACCGGGCAGTAGCCGTTGCCACGGACCGCCGGCGCGACATCGCCGGGCGACGGTGACACCCGGCACCCCGATCTCGCGCAACGTCGCAGCCGAGATGACCCCGTCCTGCGCGGCCTCTCGCAGTACCCCGGCGTCGGCCCACCGCCCACGTCGCATCACCTGATGATCGCGAACCGCCGCCCGCCCCGTGGCCGCTTTCCCCAACCCGTCCTGACGAAGGTGGCCCTGAGAACGTCGGACGTTCTCAGGGCCACCTTCGTGGCGCGGGTTCCGGTGGCGCTACGC
>NZ_JAAXKZ010000276.1 GCF_012911875.1 Pseudonocardia bannensis
TGAGCTGAAGAACTGGAAGGTGCTGCGCAAGATCCGATCCTGCCCCGGTCGGGCGGCCGAGCTCGTCGCCGCAGTCCAGACCCTGATGATCGCCAACGCGTGATCAGGTTGGCAAAGGCTCAGTGCCGCTCAGCACGACGGCTGCCGCCGACGTGACAATTTGGGAGGCCGGACCCTCGCCGGACCGGCGCGGCGGTCAGCGACGGAGGCCAGCTAGGCCTGGTTCGCCTCGCGCTGCGAGCGCCATGCGAGATCGGCCTCGACAGCGGCGGTGTAGTTGGCGTTCCAGTGCTCGGGCAGCGCCAGCTGGCGGCCCGCGGGGACCGGCCGCCGGACCGCTTCGCCGGGCCGGGCAGGTGGGGGCGGCGGTGTCTGCCGTTGGGATTGGTCCTCGGGGACGAGGTGCTCGCCGGGGCGGCAGAGGTGTCGGTCGATGACTTTGCTGAGGCGTTCGATGACGGCGGGGCGCCAGCGCAGGTGCCACTCCCCTGTCACGCTGGGCGCAGACGAGCGTAGGTAGGCCTGGACGTGGGCGCTGCGCAGCCAGGACAGCTCGACGAGGGCGGGGCGGTGCAAGGCCCAGCAGTCGGGCAGCTCGTCGCGGGTGATCTCGTACCAGGGGACGAGGACCTCGGCGATCCACTGGGCGAGGATCGGCCACTGGGCGCGGGCCTGTTCCGCGGTGAGGGCCGGCCAGTTGACCGGGGCGTTGTCCTCGCGGCGCAGGGTGGTCAGGACCTCGTCGAGCTGGCCGGCCTGGCGGTTGAGCTCCTCGGTGGTGAACTGGCGCAGCGCGGCCAGTTCCGGGGCGATCTGCTCGGAGACGACCGCGGCGAGGTCGGTGTGGTGGCCGGTGAATTCCTCCACCCGCCCGGCGAGGCCCTCGACCCGCGACCGGAGGTCGGTGAGCCCGGTGCGCAGGCGGCGCAGCTCGACGATCCAGGTGGTCTCCCCGGAGCCGGGACGGCGGTTGAGCGGCCCGCCGTCGGGCGCGGTGGCGGGCC
>NZ_JAAXKZ010000027.1 GCF_012911875.1 Pseudonocardia bannensis
CGGCGGGGCGGGGTTCGACCCGGCCGGCCGAGGCGGGCGGCAGCGGGTCGTCGACCGGGGCCAGCACGCGGTGGCCCGCCGGGTCGTCGACGGGATTGTCCGCGCTGTCGCGGTAGACCAGCTCACCGTCGGAGTCGAGGTCGGCCAGGTAGCCGGCCGCAGCGAGCTGTTCCTCGTCCATGTCCACGAGCGACTCCCACCGGCTCGGGACGACCTTGTACTCGGGCCACGGCAGGTCACCGTAGGCGTCGTGCAGGTCGGCCAGCAGGCCCGTGAACACCTGCTGCCAGCGCAGCGGCATCGACTGGGCGAGCGAGCGGGGCACCACGAGGTGATCCTCGGTGGCGCCGGGCGCGGGGCGGTCGAGGTAGTCCCGCAGCGGCGTGGTCGACGCCGGGGCGGGGGGATCGATTGGCATCAGGCGTACTCCCGGTCGTGCTGTGCTCGTGCTCTGCTGCCGATCGGCCTCACACGGTGTTCGGTGCGGTTCCCGGCCGGGTGGCCAGCGGCACGAGCTCCTTATAGTTCCACGGCACCGGTTGCACCCGAACGGACTCTCCGCTGTAGGGCGCCTCCACCATCTGACCGTCGCCCATGTACAGCGTGACGTGGTGGATGGTCGACGGGTCGGACGGATCCGTCGCGTAGAACAGCAGGTCGCCGGGCTGGGCCTGGTCGATGGGGACGTGCCCGCCGCTGTTGAACTGATCACGCGACACGCGCGGCAGCTCGATCCCCGCGGCCTGGAACGCTCGCAGCATCAGTCCCGAGCAGTCGTAGGTGTCCGGGCCGGTGGCGCCCCAGACGTAGGCCTTGCCGACCTCGCCGAGCGCGAACGAGATGGCGGTGCGGGCCGCTCCCTCGGGCAGGGTCGCCGCCGTCGGGCCGCAGTGCTCGGGGACGGCCGCGACGTCGGCGAGCTGCTGCACCAGCTGTGCGGCCAGCCCCTCCCACTTGGCGTAGGCGTCGGGGAACGCCGAGCGCTGCACGGTCTGCGCGGCGACCGTCACCGGCAGCTGGTCCCAGCCGGGGACCTGCAGCAGCCGCTCGATGAAGATCGTCGTGCTGTAGACCGGGTCGGTGACCTCGGCGGGCGAGCCCCAGCCCATCGAGGGCCGCTGCTGGAACAGCCCGAGCGAGTCCCGGTCGCCGTAGTTGATGTTGCGCAGGGTCGACTCCTGCATCGCGGTGGCCAGCGCGATCAGCCAGGCCCGGGGCGGGGCGCCCATCTCCCGGGCCACCCCGATGATCGTCGCGGCGTTCTCGCGTTGCTCGTCGCTGAGGTCCCCGATGGTCGTCCCGGCCCGTCCGCCGAGCCCGACACCGACCGGGGGGCCGACGGTGTCGCACAGCCCCGAGGCCCGCGATCCGCCACCGCCGCCGACGGAGAACGCGATCAGGCCGATGCCGAGGAACAACCCGAGCGCGGCGGCGATCGCGACGACGGGCACCAGCAGGCGAAAGGGACGCAACGGCCTCATCGCCGCTCACCTCCGCAGGGGTGCCGCCGCCCGGTTCCGCCCATCGCGGGTCAGGCCCGGTCGTAGCCGGCGACCCGCCAGCCGTCCTCGGTGTCGACGACGAGCACGATCAGCGTCAGCGCGTCGGTCGGCACCTCCACCCGGACCGAGCGCGGGGCGACGTTCACCGGACGGGGCGCCCCGGTCACCCGTGCGGCCGGCACGTTGGCCGGGTCGACGTTCGCGAGCACGCCCAGGTACTCGTCCGTCGTCAGCGGACGCAGCCCGGCCAGCCACTGCTCGGAGGTGATCCCGTCGGGGTGGTCGACCCAGGCGGCCGACCAGCCGGCGGCCACCCGCAGCGCGGCGGGCGGCGCCTGGGACAGCGGCAGGGTGCTCGGGACCAGCGGCGTGACCGGCGGCAACGCGGTCGGCAGCGCGGTCCCGCCCGCGCCGGTGGACGACCGGCCGCTCGGACCCGGGGTGGCCGAGCCGCCGGTCGCGGTGGATCGGGACATCGGGCCATCGTCGGACGTGCCCCGCAGCGCGCCCGCCGCCACGCCGGCCCCCACCGCGAGGGCCACGACGACCACGCCCGTGATCGCCAGCCGTACCGGGGAGCGCAGCGGCCACTGCCACAGCGAGCGGTAGGCGTCGACCCGGCCGCGCGGGGACCTAATCGGCACTGCCCCATCCGTTCCCGGCGACAGAGCCGTTCCGTGAGGCCGAGCCGTACGCCGGCTGGGCGGTGCGCGGCCGGTAGATGCGGTACACCGGGACGCCGTCGACCAGCTCCGGTTGCACCGGGCGTTCGCCGCCGGGTCGCAGCGGGACGGCATCGGGCCGCCGGTAGATCACCCGCTCGTCCACCTCGCCGGGATCCGCCCAGCGCGGTTCCCCCGCACCGGCACCGACCCCACCCGCGCCCGCGGGCAGCGCGGGCCGCCGGGCCGCCGGGATGAGCGCCGCGGACGGTTGCGCCTCGACCTCGGTCCGGCGCCGGGGCACCCGGGCTCCGGCCGGGCCGGGGCCGGCACCGGGCGCGGCCTCCGGCCGGGACCCGTCGGGGTCCCCGCCCCCGACGCCGCCGGTGCGCCGCTCGTCCCACCAGCGGGCCTGGCGGTCCTCCGCCGGGCCCCCGCGGACCCGTTGCCACACCCGCGACATCGGCCCGGTCCCGGCCCCGGGCACGATGCCGCCGAACTGCTCGCGGGTCATCGAGACCATCGACACCAGCCGCCGGAACGGCCGCGCGACGGCCCACATCACGACGGTCACCACACCGGTGACGAGCAGCGCGAGCCACAGGTCGATGTTCGCCTCGGGGCGGAACAGCGACACGACGAGCAGCGCGTGCAACCCGGCGAGCGCACCCACCACGAGGGTGTTCACGATCGCCGCGCCGGCCACCCGGAGCAGGGCGGGCAGGACCTCGGGCTTGAGCACGGCGAGCACGGCGAGCGCCGGCGCGGTCATCACGATGAGCCGCAGCAGCATCATGGCGACGAGCACCAGGACCTTGGACAGCAGCTGGAACAGCGCGATGCAGACGGCCTGCACGACCGACAGCACGCCGACTCCCACCCGGCTGCCGGACTCGCCCTGGAAGTAGGAGTACCGGTCGCCCATCCGGTCGGCCAGTGCCGCGAAGTCGGCCTTCTTCTGCTCGGCCAGCTCCGGGGTGTCGCGGCCCTCGGCGACCTCCTGCTTGGTGAAGGTCTGGGCGCGCAGCAGGTCGCGACCCAGCTCCTGGGCCTGCGGGACCTCCGGGGAGCCGAACTCCCCGCGCTGCCAGTTCGCGTAGACGACCTGGTCGACCAGCACCGTGGGGAGAGTGTCGCGGTCGCCGAGCCCGACCTGGGCGAGGAATCCCTCCTGCATCTGTGTGATGCCGTCGAGCAGCAGGCCGTCCGCGGCCTTCGCCCAGTCGATGGGGGCCAGGTAGGCGGCCGAGCCCAGCATGAGCGCGAGCGCGGCGAACCCGGTCCGCTGCGCCTGCTGGGCCAGGTCCCCGCGCACCGCGAGCACGAGCAGGACGATCGCGAGGACGAGCAGCGCGGGGCCGATCCACGTGGTGAACACGGCGTCGTACATGGCCTTGGTGGCGTCGGAGATCAGGTCGTCGAGCGGGGCGAGCAGTTCGCCGCCGTCGGCGATCAGGTAGTGCGACCAGTTGACCCCGGCCACCGCGAACTTGGCCACGTTGAAGGTCTGGTTGCCCAGCCAGGTGTCGGTCGTCGTCGCGGGGTTGAGCACGGCGCTGCCGGCGCAGCCGAGGTCGTAGTTGTGCCAGACGAGCCCGGCGTAGCCGACCTCGTTGTAGACGCTCCCCGGCTCCCCGGCGCTCAGCGTCGGCGGGTCGAGCGATCCGACCAGACCCGTGCCGGGGCGGTCCGGCTCGGGCGGCTCCTTGCAGTTGAACGGCTGCGCCAGAGCCGGCTGGCCGAGCAGCACCGACCCGCCGACGAGCGCCGCCACGATCAGGAACGCGCGGCCGCGGGACCGGCGGGGCGCCGCAGCGGCGCTCGCGCGTCGGCGCCGGCGCACGGCGGTCACCAGCGCGACACCGAGCACGAGCAGCACGGCCCACGCCCCCGAGGATGTCGGGAGGTCGCCCGCCATCACCGCCCGGCCTCGCCGGCCGCGCCCACCTCGGAGCCGGCGGGCCGGCTCTGGCCCGTTCCGGGCCCACCGGAACCCGGCCCGGCCGGACCGGACTCGCCGTCCGGGTCCGGTTCCGGGTCGCCGTCCGCCAGGTCGTCCATCAGGTCGTCGTCGAGATCGCCCAGCAGGTCGAGTTCCTCGTCGTCGAGCAGTTCGGCGTCCATCGGGACGACCGGGACCGGCTCGGCACGCACCGCACCGCGCCCGGTGAGCACCTCGTCGTCGCGGCGCGGCCCGACCCCGTACGCGCCGGGACGCCGGTTCCCGTTGTGGTGCCCGTTGCGGCCGTTCACCGGCGCGAGATCCCCGTCGGCGTCGAGGTCGAGCCGGCCGCCCGCGCCCAGGGCGGCGGCAGGCTCGTCCGGTGCGCGTACCTCCGCGGCACCGGCCGCGACCGGCACACCGCGGGCGGAGACCCGGCTGGCGTCGGGGTTGGTGTCCAGGGCCTCGCGGACGTGCTCGAGATGCGGCGCCTCGAGGTCGATGCGGATCTTCTCCACGCCGCCGTGCCCGTCGGCGAAGACGAACTGGCGGGGGGTGTCGTCGGGCCGGTCGTCGTGGCGCGGCCGGGGCGAGAGCGTGCCGAGCATCTGCTCGTAGCCCACGCCCGTGGGGACCCGCAGCAGCCGCAGCGCCTCGGCCTGCGCCTCCTCGTCGTCGGTGCGCCCGACGAACACGGCGTTGACCAGCGACGCGAAGCCGGAGACCCGCAGCAGGTCGCCGGCGAGCTGGGACGCGAAGAGCGCCCGCACGTTGAACTTCCGGGAGTCGCGGGCCAGCCGGTCGATCAGCACCTTGCCCGTGGGGACCTGCGAGAGGAAGTGCGTCTCGTCGAGCGCGACGCCCTTGCGCAGGTTCCGGTCGGCGTCGTAGATGGTGCGCTGGGTGAGCCAGCTCGCGAGGTTGAGCAACTCCACCGCGAGCGACTCGCCGTCGGTCCACTCCTCGCGCGGGCTGCCGGGCCGCGGCAGCGTCATGCCCTGCATCGTGAGCACCGTCAGCCGGTAGTCCCGGTCGGCGTGCCAGGGGTCCTCCCGGGAGGCGTCCGGGAACAGCAGCGCGGCCTGGGGGAGTTCGCGGCGCTCCTCGAGGAAGTCGGCGACGACGCCCGAGTGCTCCTCGCCGTCGCGGGCGTGCCGGCGCAGCGCGTCGATGACCTGCCCGGGGTGCCGGTCGGCGGCGCCGCCCACCTCGCGGACCGCGCGCAGCAGCACGATCCGGGTGTGCGGCAGCCGGGACACGTCGTAGGGCAGCAGCCCGGTGAGCACGTCGAGGATGAGCCGGCGCCGGGTGGCCGCGGCGAGCGAGCGCTCGCGGCGCCACGCCCGCTCGGGGTCCTCCTCGTCGGCGAAGTGTTCAGGGCGCGGCTCGGCGACCACCCGGTACGGGTTGAGGATGCCCGGATCGGCCCGCAGCAGGTTGATGTGCCGGGAGAACGGCGCCAGCTCGGGCAGCCGGGTCAGCTCGGCGAGCGGCCCCGACGGGTCGAGCACGGTCCACCGGGCGCCGGCGCGGAGCGTCTTGTAGACGATCAGCCCGGTGAGGAACGACTTGCCGGACCCGAGGCCGCCGACCACCGCGGTGAGCCCGGACGCGCGCCGGACCTCCTGTGCCAGCCAGGGGTCCCAGGCCACCGGCCGGCGGGTCGCCGTGCAGGTCTCGCCCAGCATGATCCCGCGCCGGTCGCCGACGCTCGCGGTGGCGGCGGGCACCGCGGCCGCGGCCCAGGTCACCGACCCCCGGCGGCGGTAGGCCGTCGAGGCCAGCGGCTCGCCGGGGATGAACTCCCGCGCGTAGCGGTACTGCGCCTCCGGGTGCTCGATCTGCACCTTCGGCCGGTAGACGTCGAGCACCTGCTGCGCCCGGGTGATCGCCTCGGCCTCGTCGCGACCGGCGACGGCGATGCGCCACCAGCCGTAGAGCCGGGTGTTGAGCTGGGTCAGCCCGCTGGTGACCTCGTCCTCGATCTCCAGTACCCGGTCGGCCTGGCGGGCCAGCGACATCGGGGGGTCGAGGTCGTGGTCGTGCGTGTAGTGCCGGATCTGGCTGCGCACCTTGCCCATCTGGCGCTGCAGTTCCCCGGTGACGTCCTCGGGTCGCCGGACGTAGATCCGCGCCGACCACTCGACGGGGAACGGCAGCCGGTCGGAGTGCTGCATCCACGGGTCGTCGACCTCGGGGATGCGCAACCCCTCCATCAACCCCACGGAGAGCACCGCGACGTTGCGTCGGACGGTCTGCGAACGCAGCCGCCCCACGACCTGGACCGTGGGTGCGTAGGGCTCCTGGTACATGTCGACGCCGTCGGTGAACGCGGCCAGGTCCTCGGTCTCCCACCGGCCGGTGCCTCCCGGCACGGCGGACAGCGTGCGCGGGGCGGGCAGCCCCAGCCCGCAGGACCGGTGCATAAGCCAGGCGATGTCCTCGGCGGTGGCCGGGACCGCGTCGAGCCCGCTGCCCGCGACCAGGACGTCGAGGTGGTTGATCTCCGACTCCAGCGCGGCAAGCTCCGCGCGCACCGCGGCGGGCGCGACCCTGCCGAGGATCGGTGCCGCCATGTCCACCCAGCGGTCGAGCACGCTGCGCCCGGAGACCTCGATGCCGAGGAAGACCTCCTTGTCCGACATCGACAGGCCCATGAGGTGGCGCTGCTCGCCCTCGAGGAAGCCGTCCCAGCCCAGCGCCCCGGCCACGTCGGGCATCCGGCCGAGCGCGTTGTGGTCGAAGGACTCGGCCCACATGTGCACCGGGTAGGGCCGGGTGGTGACGCGCAGGTGCAGCCAGCGGCCCTGCAGCTCGCCGAGCTGGGAGGCGATCTGGCGGATGAGGATCTCGCGCTGGGAGTCGCTGCGGAAGCTCCAGGCCTGCGCGGCGAGCCGGTACCACGCCATGACCTGCGTGCCGGTGCGCGTCAGGTGGCCGTCGATCGCGCGCAGCGCGATGTCCGGGACGTAGCGGGGCAGCCCGGATTCGCCCGCGAGGGCTCGTCCGCGCCGGCGTCGCTCACGGGGCTGCTCGGCGGACGCGGCCTCGGGCCGCTTGTCACGACCGGGCACGCCACGACCCCTTCCGGGCGCCACCGGTCCAGGGCGCCGGCCGCCCGCCCGGCGCGAGGCCCCGGGCCGCCGCGACGCGCACCTTGACGTGCCCGGACCGGACCGGGCCGCCCGCCACCGCGGTCCGGCGGCGGGGACCGGTCACCTCGTGCCAGAACAACTCGACGACCTGGCCCATCGGGCGCTCGTAGTCGATGCGCTTGCCGAGGAAGCGGGTGATGACGACGGTCGCGATGAGCGCCCAGGCGACGGAGAAGAAGTCGAGTCCGATCCCGAGCCGTCGCTGGACGAACATCACGAAGATCATGACGAACAGGCCGAGGCCGTAGCTCACGTAGCGGGCTCGCCACGGGAAGGTCGCCCGGGGCGGGCCCAGCCAGACGGCGTCGACCCGGTACACCTCGTCGTCGGTACGGACGAGCACCCGATCACCCGGTGATGAGGCTGGCGAGGAAGGCGCCCACTTCGGGCCCCGTCCCGGACACGGCCACCCCGAGGGCGACCAGGCCGACGAGCAGCCCGACGCTGCGCCGGGCGACACCGGCGTTGTCCCCACGGCCGCCGATCCAGAGCAGGATGATCGCGATGCCCAGCAGGATCAGGGGCACGATGTTGCTCTGGATCCAGCCCTGCAAGCCGTTGGTCGTCAGATTTTGCGCATACCAGAGTGACAGAGACTCCGGTGCGGTCATGACGGCTCCTTCTCGCGGGCGCGACCGGCCCCGAGGCGACGTGACCGGGCCCCCTCGGGCTGGTGGACAGCCGACCCGATCCTCGGCCCCGCGTCCGGCGTCGAGTAGACCATGTTGACCAGGGGGATAGTAGTAGAAACGCCCGTTGAGCAGACGCCAGGTGACACAGAGCGCGACGGTCTCATCCGTCTGAGTGACAGGGTTTGCAAGAGGTTCGGCCGACGCTCACGGGCGGTTCATGGAACGGAGTACGGGCCCCCTTGTGGCGCTCCACCGTCAGGGCTCAACGCCTCCGGGCCGCGGGCGGTGCGTTCGGGCGAGCGTGATACACGCTGCACCACATCGAGGCCACAACCAGGGCGTTGGCGGGCTAGTGTCACTCACCGGTCATCTAGTTACTCGCTGGTAAGTAGGTAGATGATCAACCGGTACGCGCTGGGTCGTGGTCGGGGTAGGCGGTTTACCCTGCTGCGCAAGTGCATTCGCGTCCCACCACACGCGAAAAGCCTGTAGTTCAGGGAGGAACTCGTGGTTGTGAGACTGGTCATCGGCCTGGCGATAACGGTGATCGCCGTGGCGATCGCCGGCCGTCGGGCCCTCCAGATCTACAATCTGATCAAGTCCGGACAGCCCGCGAACGATCGCAAGGATCGGCTCAACGAGCGGATCAAAGCCCAGTTCGTCGAGGTCTTCGGGCAGCGCAAGCTGCTGAAGTGGTCGGTGCCCGGCCTGGCGCACTTCTTCACGATGTGGGCGTTCTTCATCCTGGCCACGGTCTACATCGAGGCCTACGGGGTGCTGTTCGACCACGACTTCCACATCCCGCTCATCGGCCGCTGGGCGGTGCTGGGCTTCCTGCAGGACACCATCGCGGTCCTGGCGCTGATCTCGCTCGCCGTGTTCTCGGTGATCCGGATCCGCAACGCCCCGGAGCGCAAGGCGCGGGCGTCACGGTTCTACGGCTCGCACACCGGTGGCGCGTGGGTCATCCTGTTCATGATCTTCAACGTGCTGTGGACGATGTTCCTGTTCCGCGGCGCGGCGTCCGCGCTGGGCCTGCTGCCCTACGAGTCCGGGGCCTGGGCCTCGATCGGGGTCGGCAACCTGATGTCCGGGCTGAGCGAGCCGACGCTGAGCATCCTGGAGAGCGTCGGGCTGCTGCTGCACATCGGCGTGATGCTGGTCTTCCTGGTCATCGTCGCCTACTCGAAGCACCTGCACATCTTCACCGCGCCGATCAACGTCGCGGGCAAGCGGCTGCCGAAGGCACTGGGCCCGCTGCTGCCGATGGAGTCGAACGGCAAACCGATCGACTTCGAGGACCCGGGCGAGGACGACACGTTCGGCCGCGGCAAGATCGAGGACTTCACCTGGAAGGGCATGCTCGACTTCGCGACCTGCACCGAGTGCGGTCGCTGCCAGAGTCAGTGCCCGGCGTGGAACACCGGCAAGCCGCTGTCCCCGAAGCTCGTGATCATGGACCTGCGCGACCACATGTTCGCGAAGGCGCCCTACATGCTCGGCACCAAGGACATGCCGGAGGAGGGCGCGGTCGACTTCGACGTCCTCGCCGCCACCGCCGCGGGCAACAACGGGCACCACGGCGTTCCCGAGTCCGGGTTCGAGCGGGTCCGCGGGTCGGGCCCGGAGCAGGCGCTGCGCCCGCTGGTGGGCACCGCCGAGCAGGGCGGGGTCATCGACCCCGACGTGCTGTGGTCCTGCACCAGCTGCGGGGCGTGCGTGGAGCAGTGCCCGGTGGACATCGAGCACGTCGACCACATCATCGACATGCGCCGCCACCAGGTCATGATCGAGTCGGAGTTCCCGTCCGAGCTGGGCGTGCTGTTCCGCAACCTGGAGAACAAGGGCAACCCGTGGGGCCAGAACGCCAAGGAGCGGCTGGACTGGACCAAGGGCCTGGACTTCGAGGTCCCGGTGTTCGACGGCGAGCTGTCGGCCGACACCGAGTACCTGTTCTGGGTCGGTTGTGCCGGCGCGTTCGACGACAACGCCAAGAAGACCGTGAAGGCCACCGCGGAGCTGCTGCACCGGGCCGGTGTGGGCTACACGGTCCTCGGCCCGGAGGAGTCCTGCACCGGTGACCCGGCGCGCCGCTCGGGCAACGAGTTCCTGTTCCAGATGCTGGCCCAGCAGAACGTCGAGATCCTGAACTCGGTGTTCGAGGGCCGCGAACCGGGCACCCGCAAGATCGTCACCACCTGCCCGCACTGCCTCAACACCCTGGGCCGGGAGTACCCGCAGCTCGACGGGCACTACGAGGTCGTGCACCACACCCAGCTGCTGAACAAGCTGGTCCGCGAGGGCAAGCTCGTCCCGGTCGCGGAGCCGGCCGCGGACAAGGCGGCACCGGTCACCTACCACGACCCGTGCTACCTGGGCCGGCACAACGAGATCTACGAGGAGCCGCGCGAGCTCGTCGGCGCGGCGGGCGCGAAGCTCACCGAGATGCCGCGGCACGCCGACCGCTCCATGTGCTGTGGCGCGGGCGGTGCGCGGATGTGGATGGAGGAGCGCATCGGGCAGCGGGTCAACGTCAACCGCACCGAGGAGGCGCTGGAGACCCTGTCCGGCGCGGCCGGGTCGGACGGCGCGTCCGCGGGTGGCACCATCGCGGTGGGCTGCCCGTTCTGCAAGACGATGATCTCCGACGGCCTGACCGAGAAGCAGTCCGGCGGTCTCGGGGAGAACGTCCAGGTGCAGGATGTCGCCCAGATGCTGCTCGCCGCGGTCAAGCGCGGCGACGGCTCGGGCAACGGCTCCACCACCGGCTCCGCTCCGGCGGCCGCCGAGGAGTCGGAGCAGGAAGCGCACAGCTGACATCGCGGTACGGATTGCGGGGGGTCGCGCTCGGCGCGGCCCCCCGCGGTCGTTCCCGGGGACTCAGCTCAGCACGGCTGGTACCCGGTGACGACGTAGCTGCGCATCGGGGAGGTCTCCCCGATCTGCAGCCGGCCGAGCTGCGGGCCGGCGTCTTCCCCGCCCGGCCAGCTCAGTCGGCAGCCGTCCGCCGTCCAGCTCCGCTCACCGCGCTGGACCGGGGCGGGCACGACGGCGTCGGCGTAGCCGGACGGCGCGGTCACCCGGGCGCTGAGCGCCGCGAACGCGCCCGCGCAGTCCGGGGCGCCGGTCGCGGCGGCGACCTGTTCGGTGGCCGGGCTGCGGAGCAGCCCGCAGAAGACCACCTGCTGCTTCTCGGCGAGAGCCTCCAGCAGGGCCGGCAGCACCCGGTTCGGGTTCCGCTCACCCTGTCCGCTCTTGGCCACCTGCCCGGCCTGGGCCGCGATCTGATCCTGGCGCTGCGCCACCTCGGCGGCACGGAACGAGTAGCCGACCACCGAGACCACCAGGAGCACCCCGCCGGCCGCGAGCACCTGCCAGCGCGGGAGCCGGAGCAGCCCGGCGACCACCACGGCGATGCTCGCCGCGAACGCCCAGGCCCAGGGGTTCTCCCGGGTGGCCTGGACGAGCGCGACGACCAGCACCAGGCCGGCCAGGTGCGGCGCCCAGCCCCGGAGCAGCCGGTCGAGCCGCAGCAGGTGGAGCAGCACGAGCGTGCCGAGCCCCAGCCCGACCGGGGCCCACCAGCGTCCGGGGTCGTCGAGGAAGGGGAGCAGCAGCAGGGCGGCCGCGGCGAGGCCCAGCCCGACGGCGCCGCGCCGGCTGCGCAGCCGCAGCCGGGCCCACGGGCTGGGCGGCCGGTGCTGCGGCGGCGGGTAGCGGGGCGGCTGCTGCGGCGGCGGTTCGTACCGCGGCGGCAGCGGGGCCGGCGGGGCCGGCGACCGACGCGACTCCGGTGGCGGGTCCGGCACCGCGGGCAGGTTCGGCGGGTTCGGTGGCGTCCGGGGCGGCTCCATCGCCGGTCACAGTACTGATCCGATCACCGCCCGGGCCGCAATCGGAGCGGGACGCGCTGGCTCACAACCAGCCGTGGTCGCGGGCGTGCCGGACCGCGTCCGAGCGGTTCCCGGCGCCGAGCTTCTGCATCGCCGACGACAGGTAGTTGCGGACGGTGCCGGGCGACAGGTGCACGCGGCGGGCGATGTCCGCGGCCGTCCCACCGGCCCCGGCGGCGTCCACGGTGCGCAGCACCTCGAGTTCGCGGTCGGTGAGCGGGCAGTCCTCGGTGGTCAGCGCCGTCATCGCGAGGTCGGGGTCGACGTAGCGGCCGCCGCGGTGCACCCGGCGGATCACGTCGGCGAGGAGGGTCGCCGGTGCGCTCTTGGCGACGAACCCGGCGGCCCCCGCGGCGAGCGCCCGGCGCAGCACCCCGGGCCGGGCGTGCCGGGTCAGGATGATGCAGCGGGTGCCGGGCTGGTGGGCGGCGACCCACTGGGCGACCTCGGCGCCGTCACGGCCGGGCATCTCGACGTCCAGGACGGCGATGTCGGGGCGGTGCTCCCGCACCGCGTCGACGGCCTCGTCCCCGGTGGCGGCCTCGCCGACCACCACGAGGTCGGGTTCGAGTCCGAGCAGCGCGCCGACCGCGCCTCGGGTGAGCGACTCGTCGTCGGCCAGCACCAGGCGGATCGTCGGGTTCTCCGGCGAGCTCACCGGGCGGCTCCGGGCAGCACGGCGTCGAGGCGGAACGTGCCTCCCGGCCCGGGTCCGGCGTCCAGGCGCCCGGCGTGCTCGTCGAGGTAGCGGCTGAGCGCGGCCAGCCCGGTCCCAGGATCGGCGCCGTTGGCCGGCAGCGCGCCGTCGTTGACGACCTGCAGCCGCGCGCCGCCGCCGGCCACCTCGATCTCGATCGTGCAGTGGCTGGGTTCGGCGTGCCGGAGGACGTTGGTCATGGCCTCCCGCAGGACCCGGCCGAGCACGTTGCGGGCGCCTGCGCCGACCGTCTCCGGGTCGCCCCGCACGGTCAGCACGACCCCGGCCGAGTCCAGCACGGCACGGGCCCCGGCCAGCTCGGTGACGAGGTCGGTGGAGCGGGTGTCGCGGACCAGCGCCCGGACCTCGTCGAGCGACTGCCGGGCCACCCGCTACACCTCCTCCATCTCGGCGCGCGCCCGCTCGCCGTCGACGGACAGCAACCGGGTGGCCAGCTCGCTCTTGAACGCGACCACCTCGAGGGCGTGGCCGAGGATGTCGTGCAGGTCGTCGGCCAGCCGGAGCCGCTCGCGGGCGGTGGCGAGCTCGGCCGCGGCGCGGCGGGAGTCGTCGAGGTCGGTGACGGCCTTGAGCCACCACAGCCGCTCGACGTCGAGCACCCACATCGAGGCGACGTAGAACGTGGCGACCGCCGGCCCGAGCCACAGCGGAAGCGGGACCCCGTGGTCGACGCTGGCGCCGACCAGGAGCCCGAGGCCGAGCACGGCGGCGGTCCCGGCAGCGACCCAGGCCACGATCCAGCGGGCCCGCAGCCCGGAGACGATGTCGCCGAGCAGCACCCCCGAGACGAGGGCCCAGATCCAGCCGGCCCAGCTCGAGGCCAGCCCGAGCAGCGCGATCGCCAGCGCGACGGCCGCGGCGGCCGCCATGAACGGCGCCGAGGCGCGGCGGCCGAGCGAGGACACGTGCTCGCGGATGCGCCAGACGTGCAGGCCGAGCGCCGCGAGGTAGAGGGCGAACAGCGGCCAGCTGAAGGCCGCCTCGGGCAGCCCGGTCCAGACCACGAACGCGGGGACCGTCAGCAGCCACAGCACGGTGATCACCAGGCCGATGCGGCCGAACCGGCGGGCCGCGCGCAGCTTGCGCTCGTCGGCTCCGGCCGGCGGCGTGGTGTCCACGCCGAGACCGTAACCGACCGGCGGGACGGCTCCGGGACGCTCATGACAGTTGTCATCGGGGCCCGTGCGGTTGTCAGCGGCACCGGTGACCCCCGCGACTACCGGAGTCACCGCGGCGACCGGCAGGCTTGCCGCCATGACACGGACGACCACCCACGCGGCGGGGCCCGCCGCGACCGACCGGGAGTCCGGGCCGCGGGCGGCGCCGGCCATCGAGGTGCGCGACCTGCACGTGCACTACGGCGACTTCGAGGCGGTCCGGGGCATCGACCTGGAGGTCCGGCGCGGCGAGATCTTCGCGCTGCTCGGGACGAACGGTGCCGGCAAGACGACGACGCTGGAGGTCCTGGAGGGCTTCGGGCAGCGCAGCGGTGGCAGCGTGCGGGTGCTCGGGCTGGACCCGGCCACCCAACGCGGCGCGCTCCGCGAGCGGATGGGCGTGCAGCTGCAGGAGGGCGGGTTCGTCGACGAGCTCACCGTGGCGGAGACGCTGCGGCTGTGGCAGCGGATGGTCGACCGCACGGACCGGCCCGAGCGGCTGCTGGAGCGGTTCGAGCTCACCGCGCGCCGCGACGTCGCGGTCGGGAAGCTGTCCGGCGGGGAGAAGCGCCGCCTGGATCTGGCGATGGCGGTGTGGGGGTCGCCGGAGCTGGTGATCCTGGACGAGCCCACCACCGGGCTGGACCCGGAGTCGCGGCGGCGCACCTGGGACGCCATCCAGGAGCTGCAGGAGGCCGGACGCACGGTCGTGCTGACGACGCACTACCTGGAGGAGGCCGAGGCGCTGGCCGACCGGGTGGCGATCATGCACGCGGGGCGGGTAGCGGTGCAGGGCTCGCTGGGCGAGATCCTCGCGAGCCGGCCCGCGGGGTTCTCGGCGATCGTGCCCGGGGGTGCGGGGGAGCTCCCGGCGGTGTCCGGAACCGTCGAGCGCGAGCCCGTCGACGACGGCACCCGGATCCGGGTGCGGACCACGGAGCTGCAGCGCGACCTGACGGGGTTCCTGGGGTGGGCGGCCGATCGAGGGATGCGGCTGACCGAACTGCGCGCGGCACCGGCCTCGCTGGCCGAGATCTACCATGCGGTGCGCGCCGGCGAGACGGAGGTGGAGTGATCATGTCTGACGCCGGACGCGTGCTGGCCCTGGCCGGCACCGAGCTGCGGCTGGTGCTGCGCAACAAGACGGTCGCGGTGTCGTCGATCGTGGTCCCGCTGGCGGTGGGTGTGTTCTGGGCCTTCTCGTTCGGCGCGAGCACACAGCCGGGGATGACGGCGATGGCCGTCGCCCTGCAGCTGTCGATCGTGCTGGCCATGGGGATCTACGTGACCGCGACGCAGACGGTGGTGGGCCGGCGGCACAACCGGGTGCTCAAGCGGCTGCGCACCAGCGGGATCTCCGACACCGGGCTGCTGGTGGCGACGGTGGCCCCCGCCGTGGTGATCGGCCTGGTCCAGCTGGGGATCTTCGGGATCATCCATGCGGTGATCGGCTCGCCGTGGCCCGTGGACCCGTTCCCGCTCGTCCTCGCGCTGCTGGGCGGGCTGGCGCTGGTGGTCACCGCGGCGCTGGCGACGACCGTCGTCACACCGTCGCCGGAGCGCTCGCAGATCACGACGCTGCCCCTGACGTTCCTGCTGCTCGCCGCGGCCGCCGCGCTCGCGGTCGTGCCGTCGCAGGGATGGTGGCAGGCCCTCGTCGCGGTGCCCGGTGCGCCGATCGGCCGGCTGACCCAGCTCGCCTACGAGGGCGGGACGTGGGCGGCCGGACCGGTCGGGCTGCCCGCCCTGCTGCCCGCGGTGGCGGCCCTGCTGGTGTGGCCGGTGGTGTTCGGCTACCTCGCGGCCCGCCGGTTCCGCTGGGACCCGCGGCACTGACCGTCCACCCGCGGCCGGCGCCGGCGGGCGGCGTCAGCGCCGGGTGTCGGCGCGGTGGAAGTTGAGGTGGGCCCGCGAGGGCGTCGGACCCCGCTGCCCCTGGTAGCGGGAGCCGACGCCCTCGCTGCCGTAGGGGCGCTCGGCGGGGTTGGACAGCCGGAACAGGCACAGCTGGCCGATCTTCATCCCGGGCCACAGGGTGATCGGCAGGTTGGCGACGTTGGAGAGCTCGAGCGTGATGTGCCCGGTGAACCCGGGGTCGATGAACCCGGCCGTGGAGTGGGTCAGCAGGCCGAGGCGGCCGAGGCTCGATTTGCCTTCCAGCCGGCCGGCGAGGTCGTCGGGCAGGCTGACGGACTCGAACGTGGAGCCGAGGACGAACTCGCCGGGGTGCAGCACGAACGGCTCGTCGCCCTGCGGCTCGACCGGCGTCGTCAGCTCGTCCTGCTGCTCGCGGGGGTCGATGTGGGTGTAGCGGGAGTTCTGGAACACCCGGAAGAAGCGGTCCAGTCGCACGTCGATGCTGGAGGGCTGGAGCATCGCCGGCTCCCACGGGTCGAGCACCAGACGCCCCGCGTCGATCTCCTTGCGCAGGTCGCCGTCCGAGAGCAGCACGGCGCCACCCTAACCGGGTGAGGCGAGGCCGATTCTCAGGCGTCGGTCGAGGACGGCTGCGGCGGCTGGAGTCTCGGGGATGCGCTCAGCCCGAACATCCAGGCGACGGCCTGTTCGACGCGGGCCGCCTCCCGGCCGTCGGACACCTCGGCGGGCTGCCGCGGATCGGCGTCGAGCACCTGGAGGACCGTGGACATCACGGCGGGGCCGAGGATGCTGCGGATCGAGTCGCCCGGGTGCTCGGGATGCGGCCCGTCGACCAGCACGGCGGGGGTGCCGAGCCCGGGCGCGTCGGCGACCAGCTCGGGGTCGTCCGAGACCAGCACGGTGGCCGCCGCGACCAGGGTGACCAGCTCCGCGAGCGGCAGCGCGTGCACGACGACCGCGCGGTCGAGCTCCGCGAGGCGGCAGGCCGCGTCGTCGTCGCACAGGTCACCGAACAGCACGACCTCGGTGTCGGGATCGCGTTCCAGCAGCTCCGGCAGGTCGTCGATGATCTCGCTGGAGGCCGGGCGGTCGAGCCCCACCAGCACGAGCCGCGCCTCGCCGTCGCGGACCCGGCGGACCATCCGGGCGAAGCGCAGGTCGGCCGGCTGCGGGTTCGCGGCGATGGTGTCGCCGACGGTGATGACGTTCGGGCCGAGCGGGCTGCCCAGCGCGGGACCGCTCGTGGTCAGGAACAGCGACGCCAGCTGGCTGATGATGCGGCGGTTCGCCTCCTGCGGGAACGGGCAGAGCAGGTCGTCGGTGGCCACTCCCGCCTGCAGGTGCACGACCGGGATCTGCCGCCAGAACGCGACCTGCGCGGCGACGGCCGCGGTGACCCCGCCGCCGTGCACCATGATCGCCGTCGGGTCCTGGTCGACCAGCAGCTCGTCGAGCCGGGTCATCAGCGTCGCGGCGACCGCGGCCGGGGCGTGCCCCGGGTTCTCGCGGAGCAGCAGCGTGATGTCGGCGGGCACGGCGAGGGCCTCGTAGGCCTCGTGAACGGCCATCGGGTCCGGACCCGTCGCGACCGTGAACGCACGGATGCGATCGGCGTCGGCGAAGGCCGTGGCCACGGGCGCCAGACGCGCCACCTCGGGACGGCTGCCCGCGATGAGCAGCACATCATGATCGTGATCCTGGGCGGGAAGAGCGCCCAGGAGCGGGTCGAACGCCGTCATCCGTGGATCCTTTGCGGCGGGGGAGCTGACCTGCTGGCGTTCCGCAGTGTGAACCAGGCGGACACCACGCGTCGAGATCTTTCCGGTTGCGCGAGCCTCGGAAGTGTGAGAACCACCCCGTTGGCGGCATCCGACCGGCCCTGCTTCACCGCTCTGCGTGAGGTGCTAAGGTTCAGACGCGCACTGCGGATGTAGTTCAATGGTAGAACATCAGCTTCCCAAGCTGAATACGCGGGTTCGATTCCCGTCATCCGCTCTCACCACGAAGGCCCAGCTCAGACGGTGTCCACACCGGAGCTGGGCCTTCGTCGTTCGGTGATCCACTCACCGCGTGGGCCATTAGCGGGCCATTCAGCCGACCGGAACCAGGGCGCCCAAGGCACCGTCCTCGTCGTCGTCCTGGCCGTCGGTGACCTCGCGCCCCTCGACCAGCGCGCTGAGCCGGTCGGCGATCCGGCGGTCGGCCTCGCTCGTCGCACGCTGGTAGATCAGCGCCGCCCTCATGTCGTCGTGCCCCATCCGGGCCATCAGATCGCGGGTACTCGCGCCGGTCTGGGCGGCGAAGAGGTTGCCCGCGTGTTACCCGGCCCGGCACGACCGAAGTGGCGACCGATCACAAGCGAGGGGGAGCGGCAGGGGTCCCGCGGCCCTCGACTACGCAGACGCTCGGAGCTTTGTCATCGCGGCGATCAAGCGGTCCCAGGTGTGCGGCGGGGGGAGCTGGTGGCCGACGTCGACGAGCTCTAGGAGCCGGGCCCCGGGGATGGCCTCGGCGAGCGCCTTGCCATGGTCGAGCGGGAACATCGGATCGGCCGTTCCGTGGACCACGAGCGTCGGAATGCCTGCGAGATCGCTCAGCGCGTAGGGGGCTTCGTCGCCGTAGGCGAGCATGAAGTGGTTGGTCATCATGCTCGGCAGGTTCCCGGTGCGGTCGACAACCTGCGCCGCGATCGCGTGCAGACGATCCTCGTCGAAGTTGCCGGGGCCCGCGAAGGGACGTTCGCCCTCGACGATGTAGCCAATGACCGCGGCCGGGTCCGTCCAGTCGAGTTCGGCGGTCTTCTCGGTGAACAGTTGCCTGATCTCCGGTGCCGGGCCGGGCAGGCCGTCGATGGCAGGGTCCGCCGGGCTGGTGGAAATCAGGGTGAGTGATGCGACCCGCTCGCGATACCGGGCGGCGAGTTGCTGCGCGATACCGCCGCCCATCGACAGCCCGGCCAGGTGCGCCCGTTGGATGCCCAGCTGGTCCAGGACAGCGACTGCGTCGGTGACAAGGTCCGCACCGGTGTAGCCCGGTTCACCAGTCGGGTACGCGGTGGACTCTCCGGTGTCGCGTTGGTCGAAACGGACCACTCGATAGCCACTGGACACGAACTTCGCGCACAGCTCGTCATCCCACCAATCCTTCGACCAGGTTGCGCCCCCGAGCAGCAGGAGCGGGTGTGCGCTGTCGTCGCCGATCGACTCGACGTACAGCTCGGTCCGGTCATCAATTCGGACGATGCGTGTGGTCACTGCGAGATCCTTCGGTCGACTGCATGCCACACAGGCAGACTCGTCGGCGGTCCAGGACTCATCGTGCGCCTAGGGAACCACACGAGAACCCGGGTCGGGTAGCCCCGGCGCATCACTGCGCCGGGGCCCCCTCAGAACCGGGCGTGCAAGTTTCCTCGCACCCGGCTCAAGCAAGCCGCGAGGGCTGTCAGGCGCGCAGAAGTGCTGGACCGATGCCTCCACGAGGTGACGCAGAGCGTCGGCATCGGGTGTGTACGAGGTGTAGGCGGTCCCGGTCCGGTGTGCCCGGCTCCGCGCCCCCGGCGATCTTCAGGCTGTGCTTGGAGATCGCCTTGCGAGTGACGCGGAACCACTGCTCCCACTCCTCGGTCGAGGTGGGCGCGTGGTCGGCGTGGAGCAGGTAGTCCCCGCAGATCGGGCAGCGCCCGTGCTGACGTTGGAGCTGGAACACGGCATAGCGGCCCAGCGGGGGTTTGTGCTTGCGACGCCGGCGGGCCCAGTAGTCGGCCAGGGCGGGGTCATCTGGTGACGAACCGCCGGTGACCAGCTGGTGCCGGACGATCCTGGTCCAGGAGAACTTGAGGAGGTAGACGCCGCTGTCGCGGTCGCCGAGCACCCATCGGTCCTTCCGGTGAGGATGGAACCTGCCGAAGTAGCGGTCGGCGATCCACTTCTTCGGCTTGTTGCGGTGGCGGCGTGTGGCCCACTTGAGCGCGAGTTTCCACACGTAGTCGTCCAGCAGCGAGAACACTCCGCTGGACACCGCCGCCCGGTAGTAGGCCGCCCACCCGGAGATGATCGGGTTGAGGGTCTGGATCAACGCGAGCACCGTTGCGCCGCGCATCTTCTGGAACACCTCGCGCAGCCGTTTCCGGATCCGCGTGATGGCCGCCGTGCTGGGCTTGATCAGCAGCTTGCCGTTGGGGTAGCGGCGGATGTTGAACCCGAGGAAGTCGAACCCGCGATCTGCATGCGTGATCGACGTCTTGTCCTCGTTGAGGGCGAGTCCTCGGACCGCCAGCCACTGGGCAAGCCGTGCCTTGACTTGTTCGGCCTGCTGCTGGCTGTGGCAGGCGACGACGAAGTCGTCGGCGTAGCGCACCAGCACCGGGGACGTCGCCAGCGCCCACGTGCTGCGGGCGGTGCTGGTTCGATAACGAACCCCGGCGGCCTGTTCGAGCCCGTGCAGCGCGACGTTCAACAGGACGGGGCTGATCACCCCGCCCTGCGGGGTTCCCTCCTCGGTTGGAGCGAACCCCTTGCCCGGTTCGAACACGCCCGCCTTGAGCCATTGCCGGGTCGTTTCCCGTCCGGGGAACGACCCGAGCGCGGCCAATAGCTGGGAATGGTCGATCCGGTCGAACGCCGCGGTCAGATCCGCGTCCAGGATCCACAGCCGTCGGGCGCCTCGCCCGTGCAGCGTATTGAAGATGGCCTCGATCGCGTCGTGACAGCCCCGTCCCGGCCGGAATCCATAGGATCGGATCTCGAACCGGGCTTCCCACTCGGGTTCCAACGCGTTCTTCACGCGGGCTTGCAGCACCCGGTCGAAGATCACGGGAATGCCGAGCGGTCGGAGTTTGTGGCCTGCACCGGCCTTGGGTATGTACATCCGCTTGACCGGCAGGGGCTGCCAGGTCGCGGCCTCGCGTGGCACGCGTGCCACCAGGTCCGCCCTGGCCTCGTCGGTGAGCGCCACCTCACCATCGACCCCGGCCGTCGCGCGGCCAGCGTTGAGCTCGGTGACCCGCTCCACGCCCAGAAGCGTGTTGCTGTGGCTGCGGAGCATCAGTTTCTGCAGGTTGCGGACCCTCTTGTGGTCCCCGGCCTGCGCAGCCTTGAAGATCCTCTGTCGAAGCCGCCCTACGTTGTCCCGAGCCGCGCGCATGCTGACACCTGGTGTCGGTCTGCGCGGCTGCCCGGACTCGCCCTCCGGTCCGTTCGCCACGGCGGCGCGTTCCGCATCTACCGCGGTGTGCGTGTGTGCCATCGGCGTCCAACTTGCCCTTCGGTGAAGACGTCTGCGAGAGACGATTCCAACAGCTCACCTGCCCACTTCAGCACCCCAACATCGGGGCTCGGCGCCTGGCGGGCGCCGGTATCCGGCCACTTATCCGAGGAGCCACGGCAGGAGGACGCCGATCACCCGCTCCCGGTTTCGTGTCGCCTTTCGGCCACCGGCATTCGCTTCTTGGGCATCCTGTTCCCGTCAAGGAATTCGGCCTTCCTCGCGGTCGGCCTACCCCGCCAATTGCGGGGACCCGACGGGGTTCCCACGTTCCGCACGTGTGAGATGCGACCGGATTGGGTGCCCTCTCTACTCCGGGACGGCGGTGCTCACACGACCGACCAGAGCTCTTCGGTCGCCGCCTGCCGCTTCCCAGCGGCCAGTCCTATACCCCGGCTCGGCATCCCATCTCCGAGGCTGTCCGATGACGAAGCATTCGAGGATTCACCTACATTCACCCGCCCGGTCTTCCCCTCGCCTGTGATCCCCGGATGGAGCGGGGACCCTTGGGCTTCTCCCTCAAGCTTCGGACCCCGCCGTCACCAGCGACGCCCGTTGAGGTGGGGACAGGCCCCTGAGCACTGGCCTGGAACTACCCGATCGACATCGTCGATCCTCCAATCCGTAGTTCACTCACGACGTGCGACCTCGTGTCGCACGCTCTGCCCGGACCCGACACCGCTCGGAGACCAAGGAGTTCGGCGGGGTGGTGATCTCCTCACGGCACGCCCGAGGGCTACCGGGCTGCGAGGAGATCACCACCAACACTCGGTGTGAGCAGGAAGACGGCTCGCGCAGACCATGCACGGACGCAGACGGTCTGGTCACGGCTCAGGCGCAGGTCAAGAACCGGTCGGCCGTCCACCGTCAAGCCGCTCCCTGAGTCGGAGCATGGTGCACGCCGCGGCGGGCCACGACGAGCAGAGCGGCCAGCACACGGGAGTGCGGCAAGGAAACGGCCGGGCCATTCGCGGCGGTCAACTGCGGTCACTGACGGCTCCTCAGGACCGAGCTACCGCCGAGGTCAGGGGCAAGACGTGCGGGCGGCAGGCTGCTTCCAAGCTGAATACGCGGGTTCGATTCCCGTCATCCGCTCTCATCACGAAGGCCCAGGTCGCAGGGCGTCCAACCCGGACCTGGGCCTTCGTCGTTCGTCGATCGACTCGCACCGTGTGCCCTCCGCGTGCCCTCAGCCCGTCAGCCCAAGGGGACGCGAGGAGATCGTCTCTCCGGCAGCGGCGGTTGCCGGTGTCAGCAGAGCCGTCGTCGGATCCCCCGGCCGGGCCTGGGACATCCTGCTCCTGGAAGGCCTACCGTTCGTCGCGGCCACGGTGTGCCCCGACGCACCTCAAGGGTGAAGAGGGACGATGCCGGGTAGTCGCGACACATGGCGGCGATCGGCGGCGTCACCCGGACACTGGGGTCCGTGCGGGCGGGAAGGTGCAGCTTGGCTGAGTCGAATGCTCCCCGACGGTCACTCAGCCTCACCTTCCACGACGTCACCCGCCTCCGGGAGTTGCGCCAGTGGCTACGGGCGAACCTGCCCGAGGGCGAGGACATCGAACTCGACGCCGAACTCGTCTGCACCGAACTGGTCACCAACGCCGTCGAGCACGGCGGCGGGCTCTGTGCGATACGGATCGACGTCGACGACGACCGCGTGCACATCGAGGTCGACGACGTTCACGCCTTCGCCCCGCTCACCGTGGGCCGGTCCCGGTTCGGCAGGCATCGCGGACGAGGACTGACGATCATCGACGCCGTCGCCACGTGGGGCGTCACGAGAACCGCCACCGGCAAGACGGTCTGGGCCACGATCTAGCGCTCCACACCGACCATCCACTGCGTCCCCCGGCGTTCGCGCATATCAGACCGCACGAGGGCCCGGGACGAGGACCGGACCATCGCATCACCTTCGGCCAGGACAGGTCAGCGGGCCGCCGGCGCGGCCGGGCCAGGCGGCGGCCATCATCTGCCACGTGCGCCGGCCGAACAGCAGCGCCTCCGTCGTCCCCCTGAGCTCGTTGAACATCGGCCCCATGGTCTGCGGGTCGAAATACGGCATCGACCAGCCGCCGTGGGTCAAGCCGCCGTCGGTGCCCTCCTCGCGGCCGGGCGCCTGCACGACGCCGTCCACGTTCGGACTCCCACCCGGAACCTCGGCGACCCGACGACCAGACCACGGCCCTCGACCGGGTGGCGCGACCGGGCAGAGCTCCCGTCCTCGGCGATGTCCTGCCGGCGCAGTGCGGTCGCCTACCCCGGCACCGATACCTAGTACTCCAGCCGCAGTTCGTTATTGGCTCTTCCGATAGGGTTCGATCTTGTGGAGTCGGCGGAGGATCTCGAGGCGTGGGTGGGTGGCCTGGACGGGTTGTTCGGGCTGGTGGCCGGCCGGTTCTTTCGTGCGGAGCCGAGGCGGCGGGCGCGGGCGTATGTGCGGGGGTTGCTGGCCCCGCTGGCCGGGAAGAACGGGTGGACGCTGGCCGAGGTCGCCGGTGACTCGACCCCGGATGGGATGCAACGGCTACTCAACGCCGCCACCTGGGACGCCGGCGGAGTCCGTGACGACGTGCGGGACTACGTGGTCGAACACCTCGGCGAGCCGGGCGGGGTGCTGATCGTCGACGAGACCGGGTTCATCAAGAAGGGCACCAAGTCCGCCGGGGTGCAGCGCCAATACTCGGGCACCGCGGGGCGGGTGGAGAACTGCCAGCTCGGGGTGTTCCTGGCCTACGCCACCGGCAAGGGCCGCACCCTGATCGACCGCGAGCTCTACTTGCCCAAGTCCTGGACCTCGGATCCGGAACGCTGCCGAGAGGCGGCGGTGCCCGACGAGGTCGCGTTCGCCACCAAGACCACGCTGGCCCAACAGATGCTCGGGCGCGCCCTCGATGCCGGAGTTCCGGCGGCCTTCGTAGCGGCGGACGAGGCATACGGGCAGGACTACAAGTTCCGCTCCTGGTGCGAGCAGCGCCGGATCGGCTACGTCGTCGCGGTTCCCCGAAATCAGTCCATCCCGTTGTCCCTGGACGCCGACATCTCCCAGATCGGCGGCTCACGACGGGCGGACGATCTGGTCGCCCGGGCCCCGGAGCAGGCGTGGAAGCGCCGCTCCGCCGGTCCGGGCGTGAAGGGGGAGCGGTTCTACGACTGGGCCGCGGCCTCGCTGTATCCGCCCGAGAACGCCCCGGCCGGGTGGGGACGCTGGTTGCTGGTGCGCCGCCAGATCCTCACCGAGGAGCAGCTCCAGGCCGGGGTCGAGCCCGAGTTGGCCTACTACCTGTGCGCCGGACCGCCCGGCACCACCGACGACGACCTGATCCGGGTCGCCGGCACCCGCTGGGCGATCGAGGAATGCTTCCAGACCGCGAAGAACGAGGTCGGACTCGACCAGTACCAAGTCCGCCGCTACGACGCCTGGTACCGGCACATCACCCTCGCCCTGCTCGCCCACGCCTACCTCTCGGTCACCGCGGCGATCGCCCCAAAAGACCTGGCAGCGGCCTCATCCCGCTCACCCTCGCCGAGATCCGACGTCTCCTGGCACCTCTGATCCACATCCCCACCCAGAGCTTGCGATGGGCCTGGTCGACCTGGCGACGACGACACCAACATCGAGCCCGGGTAGCCCACTACCGCCGTCGAGAGCAACGCACCTAACGAACTGCGGCTGGAGTACTAGCAGCGCTCGCGCAGCGTCGCGACGCCGGCCCCGGTGAGTTCGTCGCAGTACGCCGCGCGCCTGGACATCGCCATGAGGAGGGCCAGGGTGGTGCCGGACACGAGCGGCCCCGAGCCGGTGGCGAAGGGTCCGTCCGTGGCGACGAGACGCAGGCCGCCCACTCGACCCTTGGCGAGGACGATCTGGTCGGACTCCTGGTAGTACTCGGCCACCCGCGTGACGATCTCGATCGGGTGCTCGCGCTTGATGCCCAGAGGCCACCGGATGTCTTCCGAGTGCACGACCACCTCGCCGAGCCACGCCACCGTCGGCGCGGGCGGTGCGGTCGTACTGGTGATGACCCGCTGGAAGCCGGCGAGGGTCTCGGCCGGCGACGAGCCCAGGTGCTCGGCCAGGCGCATCGCCACCTGCTTGTCGAAGTCGAACCGGCAGCGGATCACGCCCGCCATCCAGCGCACGGGGTTCAGGCTCGCGGCCGCGGTCATGTGCGCGAGAACCTCCCGCACCGTCAGCCCGGCACACAGGGACGGGGCCGCCCACTGCTCGTCGTCGAGGCCCGCGAGGTCGCAGGCCAAGGCCGTCCGCTCGGCATGGACCAACGGCCAGGGGCCGGTCTTCGTCCTGCTCATGCCAGTCAGACCGGGCACGAGAGAAGAACTCATAGGCGCCCGTCTCGAGGCCCGGGAAGGTCCCAACGCACTACGACGACGCTCGGTTGGTGCCAGTGGTCAGGACCGCGGACCGGGCTGCCTCACGCTCCAGTGCCTGGCAAGCGCAACGACCTGACCAGGACTATGCCTAAAACTATCGCCAAGCAAAGATAAACCGCCGATTCAAGAATGAACGCGCCACCCGCGCCCCCGGTTATCACAGCGAAAGGTGCAGATGCCATCCCCACCACACCGATCACGACGCGAATCCACGTTGCCCTCCACGTCACACCAGATGCACGCAGGACAATTGTCGGGATCACCGAGAAAGATGCAGCCAATCGACTAAGGGCACCCAAGAGCAGCAGCGGTTGAACCGACCACCAGACATCACCCAGCAGCCGGGATCCAACTTCGTTCGGAACCGCTAGGAGCGAACAAAACGTGATCGATACACCCACTAAGAAGAACAATCCTAGCTGAGCGCTAGTTCGCACGACACTCCAGTTCGCGCCCATGTTCACACGTGCCACCAGGTCGCGCAAGATTGTCACTCGCGCAAAATTAATGAGTATGCTGGTAAGTCCGTACAGCGACACTGTCGCCCTGTATGCCGCAACTGCGACAGGACCAGAGAAGATGTCCAGAAAAACCATGAGCGAGTAGCCAGACAATGCTCCGGACAGCACTTCAAGAAAATAGGCGGAGCCCATGCTCGAGTGAAGGTGCAGCCACCTAATCCCACCCGCTAAATCTATTCGAACCAACCTCACTGCGATTGCTGCAAGAACGAGCGAAGCGACCACTCCTGCAGCAGCGATCACAGCAGCGTATGCCTCTCCAGACATAGCACCCGCAACTAGGATCAATACCGGTTGCAAGACTGCCGACGCGCAGCCAAAAAATAGGAGTACTCCGGATCGATCCTCTTTTATCAGATAGACGCGAATGCCGTCTTGAAACAAGGCTGCAGCAGCAAATGCAGCGGTACTACCCGCTAGCCTGCTGTCCACCGTTAATGCCACCATGATAAAATACACCGCGGGGGAAACCAACACCGCAAGCCATGTCACCGCGCCAAACATATCTACTGTAGATGTGCCCCGTTTATCTGAACGGGTGCTACTTACAAGCAGCACTTCGCCCGTGAACGATCTCGCCAGAGACTGCACGAGCAAGACTGTCCCTACGGCGAGACTGAACTCGCCAACAGCACTCGCAGACAGGTACTGAGCAGCGGACACAAGAGACAATAGAGACGCCATACTCGCGAGCGCCTGCTCGATGATCGATGCAATCCGTCTACTACTTAGCACTGAGCAGCCCCTCACAACCGCAAGCCTCGTGGAGACGGTTCAGCGCACTGACTATTGGAGATCGCCTGCGCGTGCACGTCTCGCGCAAAAACGGACAGTCCGCTACAGTCAGCCTCCAGGATAAACACAGCGCTTCCCTCACCGCTAGAAACATTAAAGCCAGGTAGCGACGAATTCAAGAAACGTTTCCCGGAAGTACAGGCGCTTCCATCAATCGAGAAGTCGAGTGTACACGTCCAGATGCGCATTTACACTTTCTGACCAGTCGAATCTCTGACTCCACAGCGGCCCTTCTCTGCGGCACTTGTCTCGCCAGTCATCATCGATCAACGCATTCAGTACACCGGATGCAATCCCTTCCACATCAACCGACTCGAACAACATCGCCGGGCCGGCCAAATCCCTGAGAGAACCACGATTGGAACAAATCACTGGAGCGCCCGCCGCCATCGCTTCCAGCACCGGAAAACCGAAGCCTTCGTAAAGACTCGGAAAGACAAACAGCTGACAACGATGCATTAAGGCAGCCCGATCCGCATCGGAAACAAATCCAACATAGATCACGTTCTCCGCTGCCTCTATATCTCGCAGCGTTTCCGCGTAATTCCACGCGGGCTTTCCCGCGATCACAAGCGGCACTCCGAGATCCCGTAGAGCGGTAGCTTCGAAAGCCCCCACCAGCGCCCGTAGGTTCTTTCGTGGCTCAATATTGCCAACATACAATGCGAAATTCTTAGGAAGGATTCCAGCAAGGCTGCCCGAAATATCCTCACTTCTACTCATAGATGCTAGGTCGATGCCATGCGGGATGACTGAAATTCGGTCTCTCGGCACTGAGAAGACTTCTGATATGTCGTCGGCGCTCGAACTCGACACTGTTATTACCGCATCTGTCGAATCGATCGCCCTTCGCACTCGTCCACGCCAAGCCAATTCCTGCGCACTATTTCGTGCAGTCCTTATCCATCGGCTTGCAACGCCATGAACGGTCACCACAGATGGAGCTCGAACTCGAAACAGAGGGCCCGTGTCTGCAATGTAGTGGAGTACGCTGTCGGCTGGAGCCTTTCGAAGTCCGTCGATTGTTTCCCACAAGATCGTCGTCAGGGGTGATGATCCTGTCCGGATGTGTCCGACCTCTACACCCGAGTCGCGCAATCCGCGGGCCAAGTACCTTGCATATGTACTATTACCGCCAACATTCTTTGCCAGAAACCTCTCAGACATAAGTACTCTCACTGGCCTCGGAAGTCCTTTCCCCGTCACATCCCGGCCCATACAGTACGCGCTCCCGTTGCGACACGTCTTATTCAGTAACCGCTTTCAGCGCCGAGGTCGAACCTCGCTGTTGTCGCTCCGTGCCGAGCAGGGATGCTGCTTCAACATCTACGAATGAGCCTAAGGCTGCGGGGAGCCCTCATGCAATCAATGTCCCTCTCCTGTACCTCACTCGGAGCTCGGTGTCGCGCTAGGGTGCGATGTATGGAACGATCCCGGCCAGACGCCAAGACCAACCTCACGGACTTGCCCATACAGGGCCAGCCCTCGCCTGAAGTGTGGGCGGACGGACAGGTTCCATCGGCGCGCCACACAGTCACGATATTGCACGTGGCGCAGCCCACAACAGGGGGCGTCTACCGCTATTTGACCAAAGTCTGTAGGTATCAGCTGTCTTTAGGGTGGCGTGTGCTCGTTGCGTCACCCACCGATGGCCCACTCGCCGCGGACGTTCAGTCAACTGGTGCGCGACACATTCCCTGGCAAGCAGAACGCGCTCCCGATCTCGCTGTCATCCGCGAAACACGCCGACTTAAAGCGATCGTTGATGCAATCAGTCCGGATATCATTCACCTCCATTCATCAAAGGCGGGCCTTGCGGGTCGGTTGGCCATACGGGGATCCCGCCCCACCATATTTCAGCCGCATGGCTGGTCGTGGCTAGCAATCTCAGGGCCTGCAGGACACCTGGCGATGCGATGGGAGCGGTTGGCCACCCGGTGGTGCGACAGATTGATTTGTGTTGGTAGCGGCGAAGCCAAGGTGGGAAGATTGGCCGGCTTAAAAGCCACGATGGAGATCGTACGTAACGGCGTTGACCTACAAGAGTTTCAATTTTCTGATGCCAAAGCCAAGGACATCGCCCGCCAGAATCTCGGTTTGTCGCCCTCGGCAAAGATCGCGATCTGTTCGGGGCGATGGTCCCTACAAAAAGGGCAAGATGTGCTTTGTTCTGCATGGCAATCGGTTACGTCTGCAATTCCAGCAGCACGCCTAGTGTTCGTCGGCGCCGCCGACGGCGACGATAATAGGCACTTGGGTGCACTGGACGAGACCATTTCGAGCGTTCCAGCCGTTCCAGACATGCGCCAGTGGTACGCGGCGGCCGACCTTGTAGTGATTCCCTCCCGCTGGGAAGGCTTACCATTAACCGCCCTCGAAGCACTGGCGAGTGGGCGCCCCATCGTCGCATCATCTATCCCAGGCCTCGACGAAGTTGTAACTGAGGACGTCGGTCAAGTAGTTCCTGCCGGAGATGCTGATGAGCTCGCTTCCGCGATAGTGACGTGGCTGACTAAACCTAGCAATATTGAATCCGGGTGCGCAGCAGCACGGAAGCGCGCTTCGCTATTTGACGAGGCCGACAGTCTTTCCCGCTTAGCAGCGTTAACGATTTCCCTTGTAGAGAGGTAGATCGTCGTTCTATCCACATGGGACGCGCGTAGTACATGCTTGGACTAAGCGTCCCCTTGTCTCGCGCTTCCTGCGGAGTGGGTCGATGGCGTCGACGAGCGTGAACCCCGGAAGGTCACCAGCCTCGACGAGGGTCGTCGGCGATGCTGCAGATCCTAATTGTGCGGCACAAGGGGATAGCTCGGACCGCGTGGTCGTGCGGCGGCATCGTCTGTAGGAAGTCGCCGCTTGGTAGCGCGCCCTGTTCACCGACCGTCCCGCACCTCCCACCCCTCCCGCGACGGAAACCTCGCCCCGATGAATGAACGCCGCAGTGCTGCATGCGTCTGTCGCCTACCGCGGGGTGCAGCGTCGACTTCGAGAGCCGGCGCGAGCAGAACCACATGGGTCGCGGCCAGACTGCCGTTGGAGCGTGTCCGGTCCCTCAGATGCCCCGGGGTTCTCCGGGCAGCGGGCCCCCAGGCGCCAGGCACCGGATTGGGTTGGGGCGGCCGTCACGGTCCTCAGAATCCCTGCGGACGGGCCACCTGAGCGGCAAGCTCATCATCACGATTGATGACGAGGCGGGAGGACAGCTAACGCCCTGCGGTCGAGCGGCGACAGGTGATCGTGAACAGCCCCAGCGTCCCAGCGATGAGGCCGGCCGACGACGACTCAATAGCTCGAGGATCAGGCCTCCCACGGCATCGCAAACCTGCCAGACCTGGTATAGCGCAGCAGTACTCTCTGGCGCCGGCGCTCATCACGTCCAGGGCCATCCCCATGCTGGCCGCCGCCATCTCCGGCCTGGTCGGTGTCGTCGCGCTCTCAGTGCTACCCGACCCCGGTGCCGCAGGCGTGACTCACGACGGTGCGCAGTATGTCCGGATGGCTACTGAAGGGATCGGGGCTGGAGGCGCGCCCTTCGGCTACCGGGTGATGTTCCCTTTCATCGTGTCCCTGCTTCCTTTCGAGACCGGACTCGGGTTTCACATTCTGACCGTGGCGGGTCTCAGCGCAACATCCGCGTTGCTCGCCATGTGGGTCATTCGGCGGGCTGGACGCCGCTGGGCCGCCCTCGCCGTGCTTCTCTTTTGGGCATCGCCGACGTTCGTGTACGCGCTGCAGAACCCGTACCTGGTCGACCCGCTGGCGTACGCCCTCATGGTCGGCATGCTCTTCGCGGCGGATCTCCGTCGCTGGTGGCTACTCGCCGCGTTGACCGTGGTCGGGGTGCTGACAAAGGAGTCGGTGCTGTTCGCGTTCGTGCCGGTCCTCGCCGCCGGCTTGCTGCGGCGAGACCGGGTGCGGGTTGTGGCCGGTGGCGCAGGCGCTGCTGCTGGGGTGCTCACCTACTGGGCGGTGCGTCGTTTGCCGTTGGCCGAGGCGCCGCTGTTCGACTACCTGACAGCCGGGAACCTCGAGCTGGTGTTGGAGTCGCGGGCGGCTGTTCACGGCTCGGCGCCGATGGCAGCGGTGGCCACGTTCGTGTTCGTATTCGGGCCACTGTGGCCGCTGGTGGTCGGGGTTGGTGCGCGCATCGCAGAAGTCCGCTACCTGGGGACCCTTCTCATCCCGGTGGTGGCGTCGATGGCCATCGCCACCGACTGGCCTCGGATGCTCGCTTTCGGGTTCCCTGCGTTGATCCTCGCCGCGGTCATGGCCCGGCCGACTGTGATGCAGTCGGCCACACTCGTGTCGTCGGTCGCGGCGTTGACGGCTGCAGCCGTGATGCTGCGCCCCGGGCCAATGCTGTACCTCGTGGGCGCCGTGGCGATGACGATAGGCGTGGCGGCGGCGGTGGCCGCGCTGCGGTCCGGAACCGTTGGGGAATCACGCTGGCCGGTGGGACCAGGGGCGCCACGGCCCGTCGGGCCAACTCTTCCACAGACGGTCAGCCCACACGGCGCATACGTAGCCCGAGGAACGTAGCGTCGTTCGCGACGGTGTGTCCGCGGCGTCGGCGCCGAGCCGAAAGAGCCCGAAGTGCTAGCCCCGGGCGCCACCGCGATCGAGCCGAGGTCCAACTGTCATCGTCGCCGTCTGGCGCCGGAGCGACTTCAAGGCCGCCGTCGACGAACCCATCGCCGCCGGTGAGCAGATCCCAGCGGTGTGTGCGGAGTTGCCGCGGGTTCGGCCACGTCCAGCCCCCGCACCCAACCCTGTTGGACCACACCAACGAGATGTAAAGCGTCGCCAGCCGCTGCAGGAACAAGCCCATTCTGGTCGACACAAAGGCATTCCGGGTAGCCGCTAGACCTGGGCGGTGTTGCATGCGAAGCGCACCACGCCTGCATCGACGACCGTACCGGCAAACGGGCGGTACCGCGCCGATCTCGAGCACCGGCGCAAGCAGATCCGACACTCCATCGTCGGGCGGCCTTTCGAGTGGATCCAGCCCTCAGATCCGCACGACGGTGATTCGCACGGCTGCGGCGCGGAGATGTCGTAGTCAGTCGCTGTATCCCCGTCTAGCGGCACACGGACGTCGCGCAGGTGACGGCGGGTGCGGCCCTAGGAGTCGCCAGCGGTGAGGAGCAAGTCGAGCACGTCGAGACCTCCACAAACCCGGCCTTTAGAACGCGGTGAAAACCCGGCTCGCGACCGGTTAAGGCTGCGGGACGCGGGCGTGCTGTGTTCGGACGGCCGACGGTTGTCCGCCGGTGAGTCACGGAAATTACCAGGTTTGGTGGTGTTGTAGGGCTGCGCTAACGCTTCGAGGTGCGCCGCGCGATAGGCCAATTATGCATAGCGCGGAACCAGCGGACGACACAGAGTCGGGCCGACTTACGGTACTCGACGGCTTAAGAGGGGTAGCCGCACTTGTCTTCGTCATCTATCACAGTATGAACGTCTCGTCTGTCTTCAGCAGCCCGGATCTCTTCTCCGGTCTGCGACCGACAGAGTGGCAGTGGTGGCCGGTCTACTCGCCGGCGCATCTGCTGTGGGCGGGTCACGAACCAGTGTTCGTGTTCTTCGTGCTTGTCCGGATTCGTGCTCTTGCTGCCGTTTCTCAGCGGGCGGGCGTCCTGGCGCTGCTATTATCCAAAGCACCTGATCCGCTTGTACGTGCCCGTGTGGGCATCGCTCGTGTTCGCGAAGATCCTCACCACTGTGGCTCCTCGCCTGGCTCGACCTGAACAGAGCCACTGGATCAACCAGCACGCTCCCAACCCGAGCGCGGCGACGCTCGTGCGGGATGCACTGCTGTTGTCGAACCCGTCGTGGCTCAATAACACGCTGTGGTCGCTTCGATACGAAATCACCTTTTCGCTGTTGCTGCCGCTCTACATCCTCGCAGCAGTGAAGTTCCGCCGCTGGCGGATAGCGAAGCTGCTGCTGCTCGCGGCGACTGCCGTCGGTTCCGAATTTGGGACAGGACCAACGCTATGCCTGCCCATGTTCGGCGTCGGCGTGGTGATGACCGTGGAACGCGACACGCTCGCAGGCTGTGCGGCCCGCATCACCAGGCTCGGATGGTTGGCGCTGATCGGTGCGTCGCTGGTCCTGCTCCTCGCCGAGTGGGCGCCCCTGACCTTCAGCCCCCAACATCTGGATGTGTTGGTGCTGCTCGGTGCGTCGCTGCTGGTCTTCGTGTTCCTAGACCACTCAATGGCCCGGCGGTTCGGTGATTTGCGGGTCCAACCAGTGGTTGGGCCGCCTCTCGTTCAGTCTGTATCTGACGCACCTCTCGATCGTCGTGTCGGCCGCGATGCTGCTGAGGACCGACGACACGGCGATCGTGCTGACGATCGCACCGCCGTTGTCCCTGGTTACCGCATGGGTGTTCTTCCGCCTGGTCGAGCGACCGACGCAATTTCTCGCATCGAAGGTCCGCCGGTGGGTGGCTCCGCAACACGGGGGGCAGCATCAGCTACCCAACACAGCTGCTCCCGAGTCGGCTACCGGCGTCGCAGCTACGTGACGTCGTTGGCTACCGCGGAGTTGAGGCGGCACCGATGCCCCGGGTCGGTTACCGTCTACCCGTCGAGCCACGCGACGAGCGGTTCATCAAGATGAGGTAACTAGCTTGGCTGAGCACTAATCCTGCGGCCGCGCTGGCTATACCCAGCTGAGACCTTTGGGACGAGGGGGGCCGCACAGGTGGCACGGGCAGCAACACGCAGCGCACCACAGCGTCCCGCCCGCGACAGCCTGTCCACCTACGGCGACGGGCCTCGATACGTGGAGTTCACGTTCCCGTGGTGGCTGCATCCGATCTCGCTGGTGGCGCTCGTTCCCCTAGCCACGGCGCTGGTCTCGATCCTGTTGCCGGAGTCGGCGTACGAGATTTGGCGGGTCCGCAAGCACCTCGACTTCGAGGAGTCCGTCACGCTGCTGGTCGGGCTCGTCAGCCTGTTCCTCGGGCTCATCCTCACGTCCTACAGGCACGGACACTCGTCGCGACTTCGGTTCCACATCTCCGACACACAACTTCGACGGCTTCACGTCGCGTACCGCTGGTCTTTCCGGTTAACCGTCGTCGGGTACGTCCTGTGGATGGGGTTCGCTGTTGCCAGCGGAGTCGGTTCGGCGCAGCTATTAGCCGTCCTCGAACAGCAGCAGGGCGCGATCTCCGGGTTGAAGGAGAACGCCCGACCCGTCGGCGGGCTGACGACCCTCACCCAGTTCGGCTCAGTCACAGCGGTCCTCGGCGCGCTCTTGCGGCGGATCGACGCCGGGTCCCGGTGGTATCGGGCCATCATCGTATTCGCGCTGTTCCGGGCGCTGTTCTACGCGGAGCGGCTGGCACTGATCGAAGTGGTCCTACCGCTCATCATCTTCCACGTACTGACAACCGAAAGCCGGCCCGATTGGAAGAGCCGCGTTGTGCGGCTGCTCCCCCTCTATGCCGTCCCGGCTTTGTGGGCAGTGTTTGGGGCGTTCGAGTACTTCCGCAGCTGGGCCATACTGCGGTATCAGACCTCGGAAAGCTTCTTCGAGTTCGTGAGCCTGCGACTGCTCGGATACTACGTGACCTCCTACAACAACAGCGCGCTATTTGATGTCGCGCTGCAGAACCTGCCCGGGCCACAGTCCCCGTACCAGTCGTTTCCGCTGGTGTGGAACGCCCCAGGGCTCAGCGAGGTACTGAACCCACCAACCTACCTGGGGATGAGTTCGGGCGAGTGGATCGAAGGAGTTTTGGTGCGTCACGCCGACCCACAGTTCACCAACAAGGGGTCGTTCCTGCTCACCCATGGTGAGATGGGCCTGGTCGGAATGGTCCTCGTCTGGTTGATCACAGGGCTCGTGATCGGATCCCTATACGCGTCGATCATGCGTGGCAACCTGGGTGCCCTGCTCGGCTACGCGACCGTCGCAATCGGACTGCTCGAGCTACCTCGCATTATCTATTGGACCGAAGGCCGGGCATTCCCGGTGCTCATCGCCGTTGTCACCCTCGTTCGGATACTGCGACCCGCCAAGACGTCGGCCTGTCTTCGATCTTCGCGCCGCCCTTCACAGGCATAAGCCGGGAAGGTCACCTCGTTCCCGAGCGTGTCGGTCGCGTAGCGGCCCACTCGGACAACCGGAAGTAGCAGATGCCCAGATCACCGGGACGGGCTTCGTGGTCCACGACCATCGCCGCGGTCACATCTGGCGCGGGCGAGTCATCTTCCAACCTCGCTGTGGATCTCACTACCTATTGCATGCCGGAGTCGGGCATCACTCATGCCCCGCCTACCGTTTCAGACAAATCCCCATCATACCTTCAATACGGCCGAGTAGCGCGGCGGACTTTGCGAGCAGTCTCGGTCGCGATCTTGCTGTGACGACGGCCCCGATAGAGCGAAGGGTGAAGAGTATGCGTGCGGGAACCGAATATCGTAATCTATACACACGGCCCGTGCCGCGCCCGTACTTTCGATGCCGCTCGAATCCTATCAGCCCTCCGGAAACAGGCTGCGGATCCTCCCATACCTCGATATCTGGAGCACCTAGAACCCGGTACCCTTTCTTGATGCCACGTAGGAGCAAGTCTGTTCCCTCGCCAGACTGCCATGGAGTTCGAGACCCCAACCCAAGGCTCTCGTCATATCCTCCAACCCCATGGATAAATCGCCTCCGGAAAAAGTAGGCAGCTTCTATCGAGCCGCTCCAAACATTGCTAGCGTCTAGGTCGATCGTCTGATTTGGAAACTGATGCCTGCTGGGAATGCGGCCTGGCAAATAGAGGCTGCCACTTAGCGCTTCCGCACCAGTTCGCTCAAGCAGGCCCCATGCCTTCTCGAACGCGTTATCGCTATACCAAACGTCGTCATCAGGTAGAGCTACTATATCCCAATCACACTGCAGCGCTTCCAACCCTCGATTCCGCGCGCGTGATAAGCCGGTCTCAGAGCGTATGACTCGAGCGTTCTCGAATCCATAAGCTGTAAGCAATGAGTCCGGTAACAATACGGGTCCTTGCGACACAACTACGACTTCATGGGGAGGAAACGATTGCTTCTGAATGGAAGTGAGCAGTCGTAGCAGCTTGGTCGCTGAAGCGCCCAGTGTGGGTATTACGACCGCAATAGTGGGGCGACTGGTCATCTTGCCGTCCATTTTAGACAGGAGGGGAGCCGGACTTGAGTTTCTTCGCCTTCAGGCCGTCGAGCAGACTGCGGCCCTAATCTCATCGATGACCTGCGTACGCTGTTGGCGTACTCTGTGAAGCGCTGCATGTATCGTGCCCCAGTACCCGCCTGGGTCCTGCAGTATTGACTCGATCGCGCCGCTTACTTGCTGCGCCCGGAAGGTGCGGGCGTCGAATACATAGTCACCCAAGCCAAGATCTTCAAAGGCTGCCCTACCCTTACGCTCATAGCTAAGGTGGATTGCAGGCACGCCTAGCATGATGCTCCTCAGGGCGCCGTGTAGCCGAACTGAAACAACTGCTTTCAGGGCATTACCCTGTAGTGCCTCTTCCAAGGAGCATCGGGCGTGCACTCCAAGAAGTTCAAGGTAGAAGTTGGTGTCGTCGTTGCCCGAGTAGGTCGACTGGACAACTGGCATCCAGGAATCGGATCTGCCAAAAAGCTCCCGTACTTGAGTGTGATACCCGCCTGGAGCTCGAAGATTACGGATAACCAAGCCAATGTGGTGCGCAGCCGAATCCTGAGAAGTCGGGTGGGTCTTCCCCATCTCTAGGATCGCCGTGTCAGCTACTCGCGCTACATTTGGGAGTCTTCTTAGCTCCGTCGTCGAGACATCATCCCTCAGAAATATGCGCTGAGCGCGCTTGAGATACCCCGCAAGGAGTTGACGATACCCGTTCGGATATGGACCGATACTCTGCGGCAGCATGATCCAGGGCACGCCAGCTCTGCTCGCGACCATGATTTGGGCGCCATGAACCAACGTTGACTTCAGTAGTTCCGCTGCATGGCCGCCCCGAAGATAGCCTCCGCCGACCGAAACGATGAGATCAGCCTGTTGAATCCGTGTTGCAAAGCCCCTCGCCAATCCGACACGTCCGCCACTAGCCACGAGAACTGCTCCAGCGGCTCCGCGGGTAGCTCGACCTCTTCCCGGCAGAGGCGACACTACATCTAAGCCCGAGAACGAATCCGGGTCGGCTGCTATTACACTAATATCTACATTCGAGCCGACTGCTTCTTGGACCAGATCCACGGCAAGCTCTACAAGCAGGCCGTCACCCCTGTTTTCTGCACTATATGCGTTTAACAGGACTACTTTTCTCAAGTCAACTCCTCAGCTCGTTGAGATATCATGCGCGGCGCGATCAGCTGCTTCCTACGTAGTGGCGATTGGTCCCAATTCCGTCCACGGATTCGCGCTACGACTTAGGGTGACACGGTCCATCTACACCGATTGGCAAGCCAGCAGGGTGCAGGGACAGGGCGTTGCGGACCTCCTCGATCACGGCTTCGGCAGGTGCGAGGCCGGCGATACCGCCGACGCGCATGGGCGTCTGGACGCAGAGGGAGATGCCCTCCACGAGTGCGCCGCCGGCACCTTAGAGTGAGTGAAGACTTGGGCTTCAATTTTTGGATCCGATACACGCTTCCGCCTATTGTTACCGGCGGCTCCGCTGAGTGACGGAAAGGCCATTCGGCGACGCCAGCTCCCTCGGTAGGTCGGTTGTGTAATAGTCGTTGTACTGGGCGTACGCTCGCGGTCCGCCGCTCGGAACCATCGTCAGCACCGTCCCCAGGAGGCGGGCCGAGACCGCGTTGAGCGCGTCCCTCGTGGCAGTCACCTGGACCGTCGTCGTCGCCCCGAAGCGGCACACCACCAACGCCCCATCGGTGAGGGGCGCGACGGCGACGGCGTCGGTTACGGGGAGCAAGGGCGGAGCGTCGATGAGAATCGAGTCGTAGTCCCGTCGCAGTGCATCGAGCAGGTCCCGCATCTGTTGCGAGGCGAGCAGTTCGCTCGGGTTCGGCGGCAGCGGACCACTCGCGAGCACATCGAAGGCCCCGCCGCCCCACGGCTGCAACACCTGGCCGAGCTGTGCCTTACCGGCCAGCACGTTGGTCAGACCGACCGAGCGGTCCAGGCCCAGGTAGTCGGAGGCCTTGGGCCGCCGCAGGTCCGCCTCGATCAGCAGTACGTGCCGGTCGGCCGACGACAGCGCGATGGCCAGGTTGCACAGCGTCGTCGTCTTGCCTTCCCCCGCCACCGCGCTCGTCACAACGATGGCCTGTGGCGGCTCGTCGATCCCGACGAACTGGAGATTCGTCCGTAGCTGCCGGAACGCCTCCGCGCGGGGTGATTGCGGGTCCTCGTGAACGGTCAGCGGCCGTTTGGGTACGCCGGCGTCGAAGGCAACGATTCCCAGGTTGGGTGCGCCGGAGACCTCGCGCAGCTGTTCCGGGGACTTGATCGACGTGTCCAGTGCGTTGCGGACCAGCGCAGCACCCACTCCGACGGCGACACCGGCGAGCAACCCGAGCACGAGCGTCACGGGCAGCCCAGTGGACGTCGGCGCGCTCGGCACCGACGCCGGCTCGACGACGCGGACGATCACGGGCGCGACGCCGCCGGGCCCCGTCGGGCGCTCGATCTCCTCGACGATCTGCGGGAAGACCTCGCCGATGGCGTTGACGATCTGCGCGGCCCGCTGCGGCGACGGATCGGTCACCGCAACGTCGATCAGCACCGAGTCGAGCTTGCTTGTCGTCGTGATCTGCTTTGCCAGCTCGTCCGGTGTCTCGACCAGGCTGAGCCGGCTCGCGACCTCACCACTCACCCGGGCACTGCGGAGCAGCTCGGTGTACGAGGTCACGCGCTGCGCGGAAAGCTGCGCCCCCTGGTAGGCAGCGTTCGGCGTGTCGCCGACCTGCGCGGACACGTACATCGTCAAAGATGCGGTGTACTCGGCCGGTCGCAAGAACCATGTAGCGGCAGCTCCGGCGAGCCCTAGCACCACGGCCACCACGATGACGAGCCACTGCTCGCGCATCACCCGGAAGTAATCCCGGACCGTCATGATCGGCCTCCCGTGCCGTCCGTCCGAGGCGCCCGCGCGGCCGGCCGCGGGACAGGCTTGACTGGCGTCGTGTCGGCGGCCACAAAGCGCGGCTCCCGCGCAATGCTCGGCATGTCGTTCATCGGGGCGACGGCATGATCGGCGCCTCGGTTCGGTAGTACGCGTTGTACTGCGCGTAGGCCCGCGGGCCCGACCTCGGGACCATCGTGAAGACCGTGCCCAGCAACCGTGCCGACACCGCCCGCAGCGACTCTGCCGACGCCTCCACCTGCCCACGTGTCGTTTCTGAGAATCGGCATACCAGCACCACGCCGTCGGTCGCAGGCGCCAGTGCGGCGGCGTCCGTCACCGGAAGCAGTGGCGGGGTATCGATGAGCACCACGTCGTAGCGCTCCTTCAGGTCCGCGAGCACGACCCGCATGTGCTGCGACGCGAGCAGCTCGCTGGGGTTCGGCGGCAGCGGGCCGCTCGCGAGCACGTCGAAGCGGCCGCCCGCCCACGGCTGCAGGGCCTGCTCCAGCCGCACCCGCCCGGACAGAATGCTCGTCAACCCGACCGACCGCTCCATCCCCAGCAGGTCGGCGACCTTGGGGCGTCGCAGGTCGGCCTCGACAACCACCACCCGGCTCCCGGCGGAGGCCAGCGCGATCGCCAGGTTGACGACCGTGGTCGTCTTCCCCTCGGACGGCAGCGAGCTCGTCACCGTGATGACCTTCCGCGGGTTGTCGACGTCGACGAACTGCAGGTTCGTCCGCAGCTGCCGGAACGCCTCCGAGCGCGGCGACTGCGGGTCCTCGTGCACCGTCAGTGGCCGCTTCGGGATCTGCGGGTCGCGCGCGATCGTGCCGAGGTTCGGGGCGCCGGCCGCCGCCAAGAGTTGCTCGGGTGACTTGACCGAGGTGTCGAGGGCGTTGCGTGCCAGCGCCGCGCCGACACCGACCGCCAGCCCGGCCAACAGTCCCAGCGCGAGCATCACGGGCAGCCCGGTCGACGACGGCGCGATCGGTACGGCCGCCGGCTGCACCACCCGTACCGCCACGGGCGCGACGCCGTTCGGGGCTGACGGCCGCTCGAGCTCGTCGACGAGCCCGGTCAGGGCAGCACCCACCGCGTTGGCGATACGCGCGGCCTGCTCGGCCGATCGACCGGTGACCGCGACGTCGATGAGTACCGAGTCGAGCGCGCTCGAGGCGCTGATCTGCTGCGACAGCTCCTCAGGAGTAGTGGGCAGCCCCAGTTCCTGGATCACCTCGCGGCTCACCCGGGTGCTGCCGACGAGATCCACATAGGACGTCACTCGTTGCTGGGAGAGAAGGCTCCCTTGGTAGGCCGCGTTCGCCGTCTCCCCGGTCTGGGCCGAGACGTACATCGTGAGCTTGGCCGTGTACTCGGCCGGGCGGAGGAAGAACGCTCCACCTGCGCCGATAAGTCCGATGAGGACTGCCGCGATGACGACGATCCACTGTTCACGCAGTACACGCAGGTGGTCCTGCAATGTCATCGATCAACCTCGCCGGCGAGAGAGCATCTCCTCATGATCCATCTGGGGTAGCGCTTGAGTCTTACCACGGGGAATTAGGTCCGACGAATCGGAAAGGCACTGTCACCCGTATTAGTCACGCCCGGGTGGCCCAGTGAGTCGGCGGGGTGTCGCTGTGCGTAGTCCGCGGGCGTGCCGTTCCGCAGCGCGCTCCAGAGCTCGGCCGCGCGAAGATCATCGAGACAGACGACGGACTGGACGCCCTCCCTGCCGAGCCCGCGTACCGGCGCGCTCATGAAGGCGACGGCGCTCGGCCGCAGGTCGATCAGCTCGAACGCCAGCGAGCGCAGCCCACCGTTGCTCAACGTGTCATCCACCCCGACTGTGCGGCTCGTCGCGTCGAGCAGGTCGTAGAGGCCGGCGGGATCCGACAGTGCGCCACCCGACACCGCCCTCGACAGCAGCGCCCGCAGCGCGTTCTGCTGGCGCTGGGCACGGTCGAGGTCCCCACGGGGCAGGTTGTAGCGCTGCCGGACGTAGGCGAGCGCCTGCGCGCCGTCGAGGTGGTTGAGGCTCTGGTGGAAGTCGACACCGTGGTTACTCGTGGCGGCGGCGACCCGGACGTCGATACCGCCGACCGAGTCGACCATCGACTCGAAGCCCGCGAAGTCGATGACCGCGAAGTGGTCGATGCGCAGGTCGGTGAGGTTCTCGACCGTCCGGATCAGCAGGCTCGGACCGCCCAGGGCGTACGCCGCGTTGATCGTGTTCATGCCGCGGCCGGGGATCTCGACCCACGCGTCGCGCGGGATCGAGACGACGGACGCATTGGTCCGCTCCGGGCTGATCTGGGCGACCATCAGCACGTCGCTGCGCTGCGAACCGGGTTCGACATCGGGTGCGGCGTCGGTGCCGGTGGTCGGCTCGGCCGAGCGCGAGTCCGTCCCCACGAGCAGGAAGGTGAGCGCCTCGCCGGCGGCCCGGCGTGCCTGCTCGTCGAGCGCGCCGAAGACGTCCGCACCCGCTGCACGTTGTTACCGATGTTTTCGGTGAAGACGTAGAGAGCCGCGGCTGCGGAGCCGATCAGCAACAGGATCATCAGTGCGCAGGCGGCCAGCACCTGGCCGCCCCGGCGGCGAGGGCGCTCGATGGACGTTGACATCAACGAGCTACCGACTGATGCCGCGGTGCGATCACATCGACGATCACCTGAACGGATGCTGTGATCCGGGCAGCCGCCTCGTGGTGCGCATCGAGGGACTTGCCCATCGGATCGGGGATGCTGTCCTCCTCGGCCGGGACGGGCGGCACGATGCCGCGACGGTCGCGGGCCGCGATCAGGACGGCGTGGGCGCGCTGGACCGGGTGCAGCGGCAGCGCCCCGGGGTCGACCCCCTCGACGAGGCGGGCGAACTCACGCACGGTGAACGCCGTCGCGAGCGCGGCGGGCTCCCGTTCCACCACCGCCGAGCGGTGGCGCCGGCTCGCGCACAGCACCAGATCGGCCGCGCGGATCATCGACGACCGCAGCTGCCGGGCCGTGAACCGCTCGGCGGCGGCGCCGTCGAGGCGCCAGGGCATCAGCTCGTCGCGGGTGTCCGGGTGCATCTGATGACCCACGACGGCCCGCAACCCGGCGCTGCGGATGTCGAAGTCGGCCGCGGCCCGCCCACCGAGCCGCCCGATCAGCAGGTGCCGGGTGAGGATCTCGGCGAAGGGCGACCGGCAGATGTTGCCGGTGCAGACGAACAGCAGGCGGAAATCGTCGTGGCCCAGCCGGTGGCGGCCCATGACCGTCATCTTCTCGGCCGGCGCGGCGTGGCGCGAGTGTTCGACAACTACGCTCATCGTGATCGTGTCCCCCGACACTGTCGACGTTCCCCCGGGTCTTCCCGAGGCTCTTGCGGTGGTGAGGTGCATGGGTCCGGTGCTGGTCAGCGGCCGCGGGCGCAGAACACCTCGGCGAAGGTTCGGATGACGATCTTGATGTCGAGCCAGAGCGACCAGTTCTCGATGTAGTAGTTGTCGAACCGGGCCCGATCGGCGATCGAGGTATCCCCGCGCAGCCCGCTGACCTGGGCCAGGCCGGTGAGCCCGGCCTGCACCCGGTGGCGGTGGGCGTAGCGGTCGTACTCGGCCGAGAACAGGTCGACGAAGTGCGGGCGCTCCGGGCGGGGCCCGACCAGGGTCATGTCGCCGCGCAGGATGTTCCACAGCTGCGGCAGCTCATCCAGCGAGCTGCGGCGCAGGAACTTCCCGACCGGGCCGACCCGGTTGTCATTCGCGACCGACCAGTTGGTGGCCGACTCCGCCTCGTTCGCCGGGCGCATCGAGCGCAGCTTCAGGCAGTCGAACAGCTGCCCGTCACGACCCACCCGGGCCTGCCGGAAGATCACCCCGGGGCCGCCCTCGAGCCGCACCGCCAGCGCGCACACCGCCAGCAGCGGCGCCGCCACCAGCAGCGCCACCCCGGCCACCGCGATGTCGAACCCGCGCTTGACCAGCCGGGCCGGGCCGCGCAGGGACGGGGTGCGGATGCGCATCACCGGGATCGAGCCGATGTGGTCGGCCATTCCGGTCTGGGTGTGGAAGTAGTGCAGGCGCGGTACCACGAGCAGATCGCACGGCCGGCAGGCCGGGGTCCGCACCACGTCGAGCAGGGCCCGTTCGGAGAAGTCGCCGTCGGCCACCAGCAGCACGTCCGCGCCGGTGCGGCGAACCACCGCGTCCAGGTCGGACAGGCCGCCCAGCTGCGGGACCACCGCCGCAGCGATGCAGTCGCTGCCGTCGTCGACGAACCCGGCCACCGCCAGCCCGTAGCGCGGGTGCCGGCCCAGGATCTGCGCCAGCTCCGCAGCCAGCGCCCCACCACCGATCAGCACCGTGCGGTGCGCGGTGATCCGCCGCCGCCGCCCCCACCCGATCAGCCGGGTGGTCAGCACCCGGCCCGCGAGCACCAGCCCGATGGCGAGCGCCGCGTTGACCAGAAACCCGGCCACCGCGTCCTGCAGGTCGTGGCGCAGCGCGGTCACCGTGGCCACCAGCGCCGCCGCGGTCAACAGCTTGCCCAGCAGCCGGGGCAGCTCGTCCAGCACGCTCAGGTGCAACCGGGCCCGATACCGGCCCCCGCCGAACAACAGCAGCAGCGACACCACCGCCATCGCCACCACCGCCTTGGCCTGCCCGGTGTCCCACAGCAACGGCGCCAACAGCAGCGCCCCGTCCACCGGCAGCACCAGCATCCGCGCCCGCACCCGGCCCAACCGGCCCCGCACCCCGGCCCCGCGCACCGGCGTTTCCGTCGGGCGCACCGGAGCCGGAGCGGGCGCCTCGGCCATGTCGGGCACGCGCGGGGCGGGCAGCATGATGCGCCGGAGTACGGACCGGGACGCAGCTCGCGACGATTCGGTGGTGGTCAAGAGAATCTCCTCATACCCGGCAGATCCAGCAGCACGATCAACCGGTCTTTCGCCTGCCTGGTCTGCTCCGTTTCAGCCTTCTACGCCTTCTTGCCGGACTTCATCAAGATTGGGTACGTCGATCAAAAGATGGCGCCGCGGCACCTCTGAGCAGCCGGAACGCCGCTCCTGCCGGTCAGCCGCTTTTGCGTGACGTGGGCCACGAACGGAGCGGCAGGATCGTCACGGGTAATTGGTCCGCACCCCGCACGCCATCCGAATCGCGAATCTTGATTCGGCAAGCAACTTGTGGGTTATTCGGTTCCGTATGAATTCGCCGGAGGTCCGCCCGAGCGGCCCACAAGGTTCACGTTCGTGCCGTTCGAGGCCGTTGTCGCGACCGCGGACCGGGGTCGATCGGAGGGAGCGCGGCGGCGGGACTCTGTCGGGGCTCTTCCCTGGACGGGTGGACCTCCCTATCCTCCGTCCATGCTGCTGGACGGTGTGAACCACGTCGGCGTACTCACCCAGGACACCGACCGGCTGCATGCGTTCTACCGCGAGGTCTTCGACGCGACCGTGGCCCAGGACATCCAGCAGCCGGGGATGCGATTCTCGATCGTCGACATCGGGCCGGGCAGGGAACTGAACGTGTTCCAGGTCGACGGCAACACCGAGGCCGACCGGCAGGTCCCGATGTTCGGCCGGGGGCGCCTCGACCACCTCGGCCTGCAGGCGGCCTCGCTCGCGGCGTTCGAGGAGATCCGGCGCAGGCTCATCGCGCGGGGGTCGGCCGACGAGTTCGTCACGGACTTCGGGCCGGTACTCAGCCTGTTCTTCCGCGACCCGGACGGCCTCGAGGCCGAGGTCTGCGTCGCCAACCCCGACGCGCAGCCCGGCGTGTTCAACCCGCCGGGCACCCCGGCCGCGCGGTTCACCGGCCGCTGAGGTCGGAACGCGCCGGCCCGGGTCCGCCGTCGCGTAGCCCTACCTGCGAGGTCGGGCGGCCCAGAACTTCGCCAGCGAGGTGGCGATGGGGTCGATCACGGCGCGGTCGTGCCAGTACCACAGGTGGGCGAGCGGGTTGTTCCGCAGCGGCAGCGGTCCGACGTCGATGACCCGGTCCTTGACCCGCTCGGCGTACCTGCCACCCAGCGGCTGCAGCGGGTACCCGACGACGTCCTCGCGGTAGAGGATGTTGGTCCAGCCCAGCTCCGGATGTCGCAGGGGGAACCCGGGCGCCGGAACGGGGATCGGCTCCCCGAGATCCTGGGACTCCGGGTAGCTCGCTGCCCACACCGCCATCGGGCAGCCCAGGGTGTAGAGGAACCCGAGCGTCTCGCCCCGCTGCAGGGCCGTCCCGTCCTCGCCGGGCTCCCTGCGCAGGTTGTCGAAGTGGTTGGTGGCGATCACCGTGCCCAGGCTGTGGGCGATGACGCACAGCGTCGCGTCCGGCCCGGCCTCGGTCGCCAGCTCGCCGAGCGCTTCGGACACGCTGTCGTGGACTTCCCGGTAAACGTCGTCGCCGCCGACCCTCTGGTAGGAGACCGCGTCACCGAGCAGGTGGAGGACGAACCAGCGCAGCGCCGGGTACTGCAGCCCCGACTCGCCGAGCGGGAACGGCCACACGGTGCGGGCCACCAGCTTGAGCAGGGCCGGCCAGGACCCGGCGTTGACCTGCTTGACCAGGTCGGTCATCTGCTGGGAGAACGCCGTCGCCTCGCCGCCGCCGAGGCAGCGCCGGAACAGCTCCTCCTGCCGCCGGTGCAGAGCCGCTCCCCAGAGCGCCGCCCTCATCACGAGCACGTCCTCCGCGGGCACACCGGCGATCGCGGTGAATCTTCGGCTCAGCAGCTGCATCGGCTGAACCGCGAGCTCGCCGTCGTCGATCTCGACCCCGTGGACGAACAGGACGGCGATCCTCTCTCGACCCATCGGGGCACTCCCGCGGTAGACGCTGTTGCTGTGATGGTGAGGCAGTGCCCGGCCCGGGGGGGCGGGAAACAGCACGACGTGCGCCCGGCGGCACACCGACAACTCTGACAGTCTTGACGATAAAAGTTGTCGGTGACAGGGTGGCCGTCGTAGCCGGAACCGAAGGAGCGCGGAGATGAGCCGGGAATTCGAGATCCGCAAGGAAGTCACCCTCGAGGCGACCCCCGAGCAGGTGTGGGAGGCGATCGCGACCGGGCCGGGACTCGCAGCGTGGTTCATGGCGATCGAGGCGCCCGACCGCGCGCAGGCCGACGCCTGGGATCCGTCCAAGCACCTCGTGACCCGGACCCCCGAGGCCGAGGACGGCACGACGCATGCGTTCGAGTACCTCATCGAGGCACGCGAGGGCGGCAGCAGCGTGCTCCGCTTCGTGCACAGCGGAATCCTCGGCGACGACTGGAGCGCCGAGTACGAGGACATGACGAGCCACGGCTGGGACATGTACCTGCACACGCTGACCGAGTACCTCAAGCACTTCCCCGGCCGGCCCGCCACCTACATCGAGGCCGAGGGCCCGCAGGCGTCGGCGCAGGCGAGCGCGTGGCCGGGCGTCCTCGAGGGGCTCGGGCTGAGCCGTGCCCCCACCCAGGGCGAGCAGGTGCGGCTCACCCCGGCCGGGCTCGCGCCGATCGAGGGCGTCGTGGACTACGTCGGGCCGTCGTTCCTCGGGGTCCGCACCGCCGACGCGCTCCTCCGGTTCCACGGCCGGGCGGCACTGGGGATGGCCGTGGCCGTCGGGCACCACGTCTACTCCGACGACGTGGACCAGGCGGCCGGCGAGCAGGCCTGGAAGTCCTGGCTCGAGGGGCTGTTCGCCTAGATCGATCAGGCGCCCGTCAGCCCGCGAGGAACTCGAGCAGCGCGGCGTTGAACCGGTCCGCGTGCGTGACGTTGAGCCCGTGCGGCCCCCCTTCGACGACGACCACCGAGCTGCCGTCGATGGCCTCGTGCGCCCGCTTGCCGCTGACCTCGAACGGCACGATCACGTCGGAGTCGCCGTGGATGATCAGCGTCGGGATCTTGACGGATTTCAGGTTGTCCCGGAAGTCGGTGCGCCCGAACGCGCTGATGCAGTCGAGCGTGCCCTTCGGCGAGGCGAACGCGGCGATGTCGCGGTTGTAGATGCGCTGTGGCTCGCTGACCAGGTCGGTCCGGTCACCGGTGGCGAAGAAGGTGGTGGTGAAGCCGTCGAGGAACGCGATGCGGTCGCCCTTCACGCCGTCCTCGAACTCGGCGATCGTCGCGTCGTCGAGGGCCCCCTCGGGGTTGTCGTCGGACTTGTAGAGATAGGGCGGGACGGCGGCGGCCAGCACGGCACGCCCCACCCGGTCGGTGCCGTGGGTGGCGATGTAGCGGACCACCTCGCCGCCACCCATGGAGAAGCCGACGAGCGTCGCGTCGCGCAGATCGAGGTGGATCAGGAGCTTGTGCAGGTCGCCGGCGAAGGTGTCGTAGTCGTAGCCACTCCAGGGCTGCGACGACTTGCCGAAACCGCGGCGGTCGTAGGTCACGACCCGGTAGCCCGCATCCACGAGGGCCGGCACCTGCTTCTCCCACGACCGGCCGCTGAGCGGCCAACCGTGGATCAGCACGACCGGCCGGCCCTCCCCGTGGTCCTCGAAGTAGATCTCGACCGGGTGGTCGTTCTCGACATCGACGTTCAGGTACGGCATGGCGGTCTCCTCCCGATCGCGGAACGCAGGGCAGGTGCCTGAAAGCGAGCAGTCCATCGCATGCCCGCTCGGTCCGCGTGTCAACCGCCACGGAAAGGAACTGCGTCAGGCCGGCGCCCGGCCGTCGTCGAACGCGGCCCGCAACCGCTTCGGCGCCTTCTGCCGCCAGGCGTCCTCGATCAACTCGACGAGCTGGTCACGGCTGATCTTCGTCAGGTCGACGAGAATCGCGCCGTACCCGTCGTAGTGCGGAGTCGTGTAGAACGCCGGATCGCCCGACGCCAGCAACGCCGCCTTCTCGTCGAGCTGACACATCAGCACCAGGCCGCCTTCGGCCTCCGTACGCAGTCGGGCGAACCCCTTCCCGCGCACCCTCAGCGAGGGCGTCCGGTAGGACGTCGACTCCTCGACCTCCGGAAGGGCCGTCGCGATCGCCACCACGTCATCCCACGTCGGCATGGCGACATCCTCGCGGCCTCGGGCACCGGGTGTCTTGGAGAAAGCGGACCAACCTGGCCGATTGGACCGGCCGCACCGGCGGGTAATCGGGGAAGGTGAACGCGCACCGGTGGTTGCAGTCGACGGAGTCCCTGTCCCAGCTCGACCGTCCCGCGGGAGCGGTGCAGGACCGGTTGCGCCGCCTGCTGTCGCGCAGCCGGCTCGACGGGTTGCTGCGAGGGGACTGGCTCGGTCATCCCGTCCATCCGGCGCTGGTCACCGTGCCGATCGGCGCCTGGTCGTGCTCGACGGTGTTCGACTGCATCCCCGGCCAGCAGGACACCGCCCGGCGGCTGATCGCCCTCGGCCTCGCGGCCACCCCGCCGGCCGTCCTCACCGGGCTCGCCGACTGGAGCGAGCTCGACGGCCCGCAGCGCCGGGTCGGCGTCGTCCACGCGGCGGCCAACCTCGTCGCCTCGAGCTGCTTCCTCACGTCCTACCGGCGGCGCGCCCGCGGCCGCGTCGCGGCGGGGAAGGCGTGGAGCCTGATCGGGCTACTGGCCGTCTCCGCCGGCGGTGCGCTGGGCGGGCATCTGTCCTACGCGCTGGGAGCCGGCGTGTACCGGTGGCAACACGGGACGGAACCCACCCGGAGCCCGGGGGGACGGCCACTCCCTCCAGGGAACTCTGGCGCAACACGATGAGAGCACCACGTCACGGGGCAGATCGACGAGTCGGCGTCCGATGTTGCCGGGATGTTCTCCGTGCTGACCGGGGCCGATTTCCTGCACCTGGCGTACGCGAGGGCCCAGCAGGCCGCCGGCTGACGCAGCGGCACCGGACCGTCCCTCGCCTCCGTGGCCAGGGCGTGCCGAGCTGCCGAAACCGGAACACACTGCCGCCATGCCCTCTCTGACCGCCGACGCCGTCGTGATCGGGGGCGGACACAACGGGCTGGTGGCGGCCGCGGTGCTCGCCGACGCCGGCTGGGACGTCTGCCTCCTGGAGTCCGCCGACACGGTGGGCGGCGCGATCCGCTCGGCGGAGCTGCACCCGGGCTTGACGACGGACCTCGACCACCCCCGCGAGGGTAGGCCGGGCCGGTTCGACTCGCCCGCCGTGGGTACGCGGGGCCAATGCGGAACGCGGAATCACTGGCCCAGGCGGCGGCCGACTGCGCGGAGCGCGGGAGCCGGGCGCTCATCGCACCCGCCGACGTCACCGACCCCGAAGCAGTCGAGGATGCCGCCCGGCGCACCGTGGACCGCTTCGGCCGGATCGACGCCTGGGTCAACGCCGCCTCGGTCATGGCGTTCGGTTCGTTCCTCGACGTCCCGCTCGACGACGTGCGGCGGGTGCTGGACGTGAACGTGATGGGCTACGTGCACGGCTGCCGTGCCGCGCTGCCGCGGATGATCGAGCGGGACCGCGGCGTGATCGTCAACGTCTCGTCGATCCTCGGGGTGGTCGCCGCGCCGTTCGTCTCGTCCTACGCGATGTCGAAGTTCGCGGTCCGGGGGCTGGGGGTGAGCCTGCGCCAGGAGCTGCGGCTGGCGGGCATCCGCGGGGTCGAGGTGTGCACGGTGCTGCCCGCCGCCATCGACACCCCCATCTGGGAGAACGCCGCCAACCACTCCGGCCGCCGGGCGCGCGCGCTGCCGCCGGTCTACACCCCCGAACGGGTCGCCCGGATCATCGTCAACCAGATCCGGGTGCCGCGCCGCGAGGTCGTCGCCGGCGGGCTGCTGGGCCGGGCGTTCCTGCTGCACCACAAGGTGCTGCCCGGTCCCGCTGAGCGCGTGCTGGCCGAGGAGATGGACCGGTTGGGCCTGTCGCGCACCGAGCCCGCCCCGGACAGCACCGGCAACCTCTACCGGCCCACGCCCGGGCCCGGTCGGATCCACGGGGGCTGGCAGGGGAGACGCCGGGAGCGGCGGCGCCGCGCCGCCGGGCTCGCCGCGGCGGCGGGCGTCACCGCCGCCGCCCGCCGGTGACGCCGGCCCCGGCCGGTGGGCCGGGACGCGCGGTCACGTCATGACCACGGGCAGGCCCGCTCGGCGACCGGACGGGCTCAACGCACGAAGTCCCGCTCGGGGTGGAGGTGCTGTGCCGGCGACCGGGCGAGCACGACGACCCCGGCGACGGCGAGCAGCAGCCCGGACACCAGCGCCGGGACCCAGCCGGGACGGACCGGATCGCCCAGCAGCGCGATCGCCACGAGCCCGGGCACCACCACCTCCGTCACGGTGAACACCGCCGTCACCGCGGAGATGTCGCCCCGCCCGAGCGCGCGCGAGTAGGAGATCAGGCCCACCAGGAAGTAGCCGATCAGCAGGTAGGTCGCCGGCTGGGCGAGCAGCCCGACGAGGTCGAACCCGCCCCCGTCGCGCAGCTGCACCGCGCGCACCGCCAGCGACGTGCCGCCGAATCCCAGGCCGGCGACGAGCGCGAGCGGCCACGCGTGGCGGGTGTTGCGCAGCGCGAGCAGCGCGCCCACGAGGACGACGAGGGCGGCGAGCAGCACCAGGTCGACGGTGGGCGGGATCCCCTTCGGTTCCTCGTCACCCGCGCTGGCTGCCACCAGTACCAGGCCGAGCAGGCAGGCGACGATGGCAACCCGGTCGATCGGGCGCAGCACCGCGCCGTAGAGCCACCGGGTGGCGAGCGCGGTCAGGGCGATCGCACCACCGAGGACCGCCTGCACCACGAACACCGGCAGGTACCGCAGCGCGACGACCGTGCACACCCACGCGAGCGCGTCGACGACCAGCCCCACCAGGTAGCGCGGCTGCAGGACCAGCGGCCGGCGGCGGGTGGCCCGACCGGCCCCGTCGGACTGCAGCAGGCCGGCGGCGCTGTTGAGCACCATCGCGACGATCGCGACGATCAGCCCGATCAGCACGGGATCCGACCGCCCGCCGCGATACGGGGGCGGTCGCACGCGGTGCCGGCGACCATCCGGCCCACCTCCCGCCCTGTCGCGTCGGTCGTCGCAAGCATGCCCTCCCCGGAAGGCGTCGACACGTGATGGGCACCGTCCGGGCGATCCGATCAGCCACTCACGGCAGACCGGCGGCGCAGGGTGCGGACCGTCAGGGCCGCGGCGACCAGCCCGCCGGCCCCGGCGACCACCAGCGTCGTCCGCGCGGAGGTCAGGTCCAGCAGCCACCCGCCCAGCACGTAGGACAGCCCGGCCGCGACCCCGAGGGCGCCGTAGAGGTTGCCGAAGACGCGACCCAGCATCGCTGCCGGCACGTGACGCTGCAGCAGCGTGCCGGCCGCGACGTCCATCCCGGCGATACCGATCCCGCGGACCACCTGCAGGGTGAACGCCGCGGCGATCGACCAGGCCGGCCCGGTCAGCAGGTTGCCGGCACTGCTGATCGCCAGCCCCGCACCGAAGACGGCGACCATCGGCCACCGGGTGCCGCCGCGCGCCAGCAGGAGGTAGCCGGCGAGCAGCCCGGCCCCCACCCCGGCCAGCAGCAGCGCGACCGCGGCCGGTTCGCCGCCGAGATCGCGGGCCAGGAACACCAGGGCGATGTCGTCGACCCCGTTGAAGGCGACGACCGCGCAGAACCCCAGCACGACCGCCCGCACGAACGGCGCCGCGCGCAGGTAACCCAGCCCGGCCCGGGCATCGGCCAGGAACGCCGGACGCGTCCCGGCGACCGGGCGGGGCAGCCGGGGGAGCCGGGTGAGAACCACCGCGGACACGACGAAGGTCGCCGCGTCGACCAGCAGCACGCCGCGGACGTCCAGGCCGGTGAACAGTGCCGCGGCCAGCAGCGGCCCCAGGACCTCGGCGAGGTTGCTCCCGAACCCGATGCCGGCGTTCGCCGACGGGAGGTCGCGGTCGTCCACCAGCGCCGGCACCGCCGCCCGCGACGCGGGCGCGAATACCTGCCCGAGCAGCGCCCGCACCGCGACGAGCCCGAGCAGCACCGGCAGCGGAGGCAGCAGCAGCGCGATCACGACCACCACGGCGGCCTGCGCCAGGTCGCAGACGACCATCAGCCGGCGCAGGTCGATGCGGTCACTGAGCGCCCCGGTCAGCGGCGCGAGCAGCGACGGCGCGACGTCACCGGCGAGCAGCAGCAGCGCCACCGCGAGCGCCGCCCCGGTGGTGCCCGCGACGTGCAGCATCAGCGCGACGAGGCTCATCGCGTCGCCGAGCAGCGACACCGCCCGCGACGTCCACAGTGCGCGGTAGCCGCGGTGGCGGCGCAGCAGCGCGACCGCCCCGCCGGTCCCGGCGTCGTCGTCGGTCGGCACGGCGGTGAATCGCTAGAGGGCCGGCGGGCCGGCGGCCGGTTTTCCGGTCCGCACCGCGCCCAGGGCCAACTGCATCACCGGCAACTTCCGCCCGAGGGAGGAATCGGCCATCCGCACCCGGTGGCCGCCCATCCGCTCGTAGAAACCGACCGCGTACGGTTCGGCCTCCCATTCCAGGACCTCGGCACCGGCGGCGGCCGCCCGATCCCGGGCGTGCTCGAACAACCACCGGCCCAGACCGCGCCCGATCTCCTCCGGCTCCAGCCAGAGATCGTCGAGAACCGTCAGCTCACCGCGGTGCAGCAGCGAGTAGAAGCCGACCACGACGCTCGCGCGCTCGGCCACCCACACGTCGTTCGCCGTGACCACCTCCGGCGTCAGCCCGAGCGATCGGGCGAAACGCGCGATGAACGCGGCGGGATAGCCCCAGTGCGCCTTGGCGCGCACCGCGATCCCGGCGAGCACCTCGGCCTCGTCGGGCCGGGCCGGACGGATCTGCACCCCGCCACCATCGCACCGACGGCGTGGAGGTCAGTTCCCGGCGCCGCGCGAGGTCGGTTCGGGGACCTGCGCGGGACGTCCCTGCGGGGAGAGCTGGAAGAAGCCGCTCATCAGCCCACCGGGGAGCGGCGTGTCGGTCTCCCAGCGGGTGGAGCGCAGCTCGTGCAGCTTGCGCCGCGGAGCCTCGCTGGCCCGGACCACGATCAACACGAACACGGTGCCCACCAGCAGCGGAGCGCCGACCAGCAGCACCGGCCAGCCGAACGCCAGATAGGCGACGACCAGCGCCGCGACCTCCATGGCGATGACTGCCGCTGCCAACCGCCCCACGGCGGCCTCCTCTCATCCCGATGCCGCCCCGGTTCCGGGCGGCCCCGCCCGTTCATCGCCGGTGGAGCGACGGACGTGAGCCCCCTCGGGCGAGTCGAGACAGAAACGAGACCGAGACCGACGCAGGGGCTCCCGTGCCGCGTCGGCCCCGGCCCCTTCCCCCGCCTGAACCGGCGCGGGCGAGTTCGGTGACGACGGAACCGGCGCGGGCGAGTTCGGTGACGACGGAACCGGCGCGGGCGGGATCGGCGCCGGGGGGGCCGGCGCCGGTGCGACACCACCACGGGCAGGTGGGTGCGT